>JACZKN010000285.1 GCA_014859985.1 Candidatus Krumholzibacteriia bacterium
GGCCCAGGCCGGGGCGCGGCGGCACTAGGTGGGAAGCGGGGGCTTCATGGGTGGCGACGGGGTCGTGGTGATCATCAGCTACGTCTGCCAGCCGGGGAAGGCGGACCAGGCGGTGCGCGAGATTTCCGAGCTGATCGCCACGGTGCAGCGCGTCGAGCCCGACTGCGGGGGCATCGAGCTGCTGCAGCAGACGGACGATCCTTCGCGGATCATGCTGGTGGAGCAGTGGACCAGCCGGGAGGCGTACCTGGGGCCGCACTTCCAGCAGCCGCACATCCTGGCGTTCATCGAGCGGGCCGGGCAGTTCCTGGTGGAGCCGCCGGTGATCACGTTCTGGCGGGCCGGGGGGGCGGCGTAGCTGACCCCCGGGGGATGGACTCTGCAGGATAACACGGCGGCCGGCCCGTTACATTGCGGGCCGGCCGTCGCCGTGTGGTGTGACCTTCGAAAAACCGCTGTTGGTTCGGATCCGAACCGATGGGGGCGTTGCGGGTCGGTTCCGGTTCAGGGCGAAACGTGGGGCGGGCTGAAGGGGCGCTACCGGTAGGGGGCCCCCCGGGGGGCCCGGGGATGCTTTCCGCGGCCAACCGCGTTATCCTCCCCGGCATGACCACCGGACAACGCGCCACCTACCTTGACCTGCTGCGGCTGGAGGCCGCGCCGCCGTCCCTTGCCGCGCTGGAGGCCCTCGTCACCGCCCCACCTGGCGCGCGTTCCCTTCGAGAACGCCTCGAAGCTGGTGTGGGCCGGGCGCGGCCTGCCGCCGGCGCTCCCGTCCCTGGACGATTTCCTGGCCGCGGCTGCCAGCGACGGCACCGGCGGCACCTGCTACCTGCTGAACTCCGCGCTGAACGCGCTGCTGCGGGACCTGGGCTACGACGCCGTCCTGTGCGGCGCGGACATGGACCGGCCCGACGTGCACCTGGTGAACGTGGTGCGCCTGGACGATCGGCCCTACCTGGTGGACGTGGGCTACGGGGCGCCGCTGTTCCGGCCGCTGCCCCTGGACGAGACGCGGCCGCAGCACCTGGCCCGCGCGTCGGAGGCCTGGGTGCTGCACCCGGCCGATCCGCCCGCTGCGGACGGGCGACATCGCCTGGACCACCTGCGGCGGGGCGAGCGCGTGCACGGGTACGCGGCGGCCGTGCGGCCGCGGCAGCTGGCCGAGTTCGCGGGGGTCGTGGCCGACTCGTTCCGGGACGCGGCGGAGTTCATGAACCGCCTGCGCCTGATCCGCCATGCGCCGGCGCGGTCGGTGTCGCTGCTGGACCTCTCGGTGGAGATCACCGAGACGACCGGCGAGCATCGCTTCGCCCTCGCTGGTCGCCTCGACCTGCTGGACTTCGCGGAGGTGGAGTTCGGGCTCGGGCGCGGCGTTTTGGCCGAGGCGTGCGATGTTTTGGTTGCGCGGGGGCATCCGCAGTTCGCGTGATAGGGGCGCGGGCGATGAGCCGCGGTTGGCGGCGAGGGCCCCCGGGGGGTGTGGTCTCAGCGGGATAACACGGCGGCCGGCCCGTTACATTGCGGGCCGGCCGCCGTGTGGTGTGACCTTCGAAAAATCGCTATCGGTTCGGATCCGAACCGATGGCGGCGAGTAGAGGGCCGGGCGCTACCTCAACCGGAACACGTACGGCACCGCCAGCCACGCCTTGACCGGGAACTCCCGCTGCATGGCCGGCGTGAACCGGCACTGGCGGGCCGCCTGCTGCGCCGCCCGGTCCAGCAGGGGGTGCACGCTCTGCACCACCACCGCGTCGATCACCTTGCCGTCCGTCCCCACGAGCACGTGGATGAGCACCGTGCCTTGCTGGCCCGCGTGGCGGGCCAGGGCGGGGTAGTCGGGCTTGGCGAAGAACGTGAGCACGGGCTTGGCGCTGCTGGCGACGAAGCCGTCGTCATTGGTGGCCGGCGGGGCGGGCGGCGCCGGGTTCCAGACCTCGGACCAGTCGGGGAAGGTGAAGGGGTCGACCTCGATCCCGTCGCGCACGACTTCCAGGACGGGGGGCAGCGCGGGCGGGGGCGCGGGCTGGACGCGTTCGTCGGGCAGCGCCGGCGCCTCGGGGATCTCGACCCAGGTGAACTCGGTGTTGCGCAGCACGTAAGGCTGGGGCTGGTAGCGCGGGGACAGCCACACCATGACCGCCGTCAAGACCAGCGCGGCCAGGGTCGCGGCTTTCAGGGTGCGGGGGTAGCGGAGCTTGAAGCGGTCGTTCGCCGAGAGGGCGATCGCCAGGGATCGATCGGTTGCGGTCATGGTCGCCTCGGGTCCGGCCCGGGCGGGGCGCGCGCGGCGCCGGCCCGG
>JACZKN010000286.1 GCA_014859985.1 Candidatus Krumholzibacteriia bacterium
GGGGTGGGGTGATATCCACGGCGCGCCGCAAGGGCGAAAGTCGTTTGGGGGGGAATTCCCCGCCGCTTGGGCCTCGATCCGGTGCATACTCAATCCCTATAAGACTTCCCTCCCGGCCCTCGGAAGACGCGGTGACGAGGCGGTTCCTCGAGGCAGTTCTAATAGGGGTGATATATATCCACGCCGCGCCGCACGGGCGAAAGTCATTTAGGGAAGCAATTCACCCGCCGCTCCGGCCTCGATCCGGTGTATACTTGATCCCTAAAAGACCTCCCTCCCGACCTCGAAGAAGGCGGAGATGAAGCCAGTCCTGGTGGCAATTCTGATAGCGGTGTTGAGTGCGTCTACTGCGCACGCGCGGACCTGGCGTGTGGAGAAGGACGGCAGCGGGGATTATACGGTGATCCAGGACGCGTTGGATGCGGCCGCGTCGGGCGATACGATCAGGATCGGGCCGGGGCGGTTCGAGGAATTTCGCATCTACCCGACGAATGGTGGAGACCAGGCCGTAATCGCGATGGTGCAAGTTGCGGAGATCACTTTCATCGGATCTGGTATAGACCAGACCATCATAGGGCCGACATCGTTCGACTGGCAGGACGGTGACCCGCCAACACGCGGAGTGAATTGCATCGCACAGTCGACATCGGGGAAGGTTGTCGTCGAGAGATTAGCCCATGAGAACTTGTTTTCCGGGGTGTATGTCGAGAATGCTGGCCCCCTGACTGTTACGGATTGCTCATTCCGTGGATGTCGTTATGGGATCAACGCCTTTGTGTCGTCCGTTGTAGAACGCAGTGATATTACAGATTGCCGTATCGGTATTTGGATCAAGGCGCCCGGGGTCTACGGGACGGTCACGGGGTGCAGGTTTGTCGATGTCGAGGGGACAGCGGTGAGTTTTCAATCGCTAGAAAGCGGAATTGCATCCGATTGCCGGTTTTCCGCCTGCATCGATTGCAATACGGTTGGAGTGCAGTGCTTCGGCAGTGGCGGGGGAATATATGATTGTGTCTTTGAGGGGCTATTGCAGCCCATCTATATGACCTCCGCGGCCTACCCCGAGATATTGCGCAATCGAGCAGCAACTGCCGGTATCTGTCTGTACAGCAATTCCGAGGCATTTACTGCAGAAGGAAACGTCTTTCAGGCTACTGGTCCGTTCCCCGCTTTGCAGCTGTACTCCCGCGGCCTCCCGCACACGATTCGCGGCAACCATATCCTGCGAGGGACCGGCCTTGCGGTCGAAGTGCTCGGACACACTGGCCCGGAGGACTACCACCTCGACATGACGGGCAACTGGTGGGGCACGACCGACCGGGATAGCATCTCGGCGTGGATACACGACGGCAACGACGTGATGTGGCCCCCGGGCGGCCTGGTCGAGTGCACGGTGGACTTTGAGCCTATTGCCGAGGCTCCTATCCCGACGGAGAAGAAGTCCCTGGGCGGCCTCAAGGCCCTCTTCCTGGGCCGCTGAGGGGCGGGGTGGGGGTGGGGCTGGACCTGGATTGCTCGGCCAGTCTGCGTTTTCTGGAGCGTCTTGGACGGTCGGTCGGGAACGCGGGTTCAGTAACCCGTTATAGGCAAGCCAAATAGACGCCGAAACCAAGTCTGGACCGACTTTCCACTTTATCGTCCCACGCGGGGAGCCAAATTTTTCAGATAGGGAAAAGAGGGCAGGTGCATTGCGCCTGCTTTTTTCTTTCCTATAAGACGCTGGGGCAAAGGGTTTTGGGCGGGTGGGGGTGCCAGGGCGCGCCTGTCTGAATCGCCAGCGGTTAACAGAACGGCCGCCGGTTTTTGTCTGAAGCAGTCTGAGTCTGCGTTTTTATGCGGTGCTCAGACCCGGCGGTTGTCGGAATCTCGACCACATGAAACGTGTACTCGTTGGGCCGCAGTCGTTTGCGAGAGCGCTGTAGGGGCGACTTTGTAATTATCATCCTCCCAAATGACTTTCCGGACGCTCCCGAGTTCGATTGGCAACTCAGGGTTGTTGTGGCAACTCCAGTATCGGGCTCCGCTGCGCTTCGACGCGCCCCCGGTGGTATGCTAGAATCGCTCGATATCTGGTTCGGTTCGGCACGAGACAAATGGGAGCCCTTATACCATGGTAACTCGGCCCGCGAAGTCCCTTATCGGAATTGCCATGTGTCTCGCCGCTACTTGCACGCAGGTACTTGGGCAATCGCACGATGAGACCACGTCCGACCTCGAATCTCCCCGGCCGTTCGGAGGAGCCGGGTCGTCTGCGACAATGGAGATTGTCTGGGCGACACTCGACAGCCTTGCGGTGAAGCTGATCGTCGAATACGCCGGCCCCGAGCCGGTTGGAAAAATGATCGCCGACCGCATCGGAACGCCGGGGGGTAGATCAGGACAATTTGACAAGTACCAGCTTACAATCGACGAATTGATTGTTGACGTGGAGACCGATCCGCATCGCCGCCAGGTTCCTTCGCGGTACGTTGCTGGTTCAAAGATCATCGCAAACCCGGATTACGTGCGACTCGAGGGCGAGCTTCGCGCCGCGTCCGACCGGCACAGCTATCTCCTTGCAAATCCACCGGCCCGCAACTCCGACACTATGTCAGCATTCCTATACGGGCAGTACCAGGGGAAGCTGGCGAATGCCGAGCGCGAAGTTTTCCGCCTTCGCGAGCGATTGGGGAGGACCGAGGCTACGATCGAGGTTGATGACGTTCGGCCGTACGAATACACAGAAATGAGAACGCAGATCTTCGGGACGCTGGCGGTTACACTGCGACCGCAAGAAGATATGCGGCCCAGCGAAGGAATAAGGGCGGCTAAGACTATCGACGAGTTTGCTGTCAGCAGGATTGGTGTCCAGGATGGGGATATGTCAGGGGCCAAAAACGAAGCCCAGATCGTGCCTACCGACGAGGTTCTGACGGCTTGTCTCGCCGCGGAGGTAGTGGCGGATATGAGGAGAGGCCTCGCTAGAAGGTACGTCGAGAAGCTGATAGCGAAACCTGGCCTGCCGCCCGGCGAAGCGCGCGAAGTCGGATCGGCACCCGGCTCGGCTGCGGTTGATGCTGCCGAAAGCTGGTTGTTCGACAATCCTCGCGCGCGGCCAATCGAGGTTAGGAACTCCACGCCGAGTTTGCGAAGCATCAAAGACGCCGTGCAATACGCCGAGTGCGTGACATATCGTGTAATTGCAGTAGAGGCAAACTACTCCGCCAAGATGGGGACGGCATACATTGTTGATGCGTATGGGCGGTGCGTGACGAACGCGCATGTAGTTGAAGGTGCTTCATTCGTCTTTCTGACAAAGGGTGAGGGCAGTGCGCCGATCATGCGTCTTGCGGGAATCGTCGCCGTAGACCCGACGCGGGATTTGGCGCTCCTTGAAGTGAATGGGTTGGGCGAAGGCGACCAGGCTGTTGCGATCGATTTCGCTGATGAGGTCGATATGGGTGAGGAGGTGTTCTACGTAGGTTATCCGGCGTCGCCGATACTTGATCGGTCGGAGGCGTTCTTCGCACGAGGTATCGTCAGCCAAGTTCTTCGCGAGGCCAATGGCCGAGTCGCGCTCTATATGTTGGATATCACCGCGAACCCTGGGGCGAGCGGAAGCGGGATCATCAGCTATCCGGGTGGGCGACTCATAGGCACGCTTTCATGGGGGTTTGGGCGGAGTATTTCGATCGATGAATTGCTCCAGGTGCTAGGAGGGGGAGCGATCAGGATTAAGGAGTCAGAGAACTACTGCACATCGGCTTCTCAGCTTGGGGAGTTCTTAGAGTCGTGCGGGCTTCGGTAGTCGAAAAAACGTCTGCTGGTTGCGCCCGTAGTTGGCGGCGGGCGAATGATTGGAGGGTCATCGTGACCGGCAAGGAGTACACTGAGTTGGAGTTAAATGACGATCAGCTCAATTGGACACGTAGAGGCAAACAGGGTCTTTCGCCCAGGGAACTACGCCATTTGATCATCAGGCAGGGCGGTCGTTGTGCGCTATCTGGCGTGCCACTGACGTTTAACGTCAATGACAGAACTCCGCGAAAAGGGGGCGCGGGCTGTCATCCGCTTGCCCCTGCCGTTGACCATGTCGATCCCGGCAACGACGCGGGAGATAGGCAGATCATCTGCTACGCACTGAATGACGTTAAGGGACATCTTCCTCTGGAGTGCTTCGCGGCACTTATAGAAACGACAGCCTGGAAGGCTTTAATGGCGCAATGGACAGCTCAGGCGAAACGGGACGCGAACGACCGGGAGGCGTTTAGGCGCCTTCTTCGACCCAATGCGCATGCCCGAATCGGGTAGACAAAAAAATGATTACAAACTGGGAGATGCAGTGGTTCAGCACGCCGCAACAATTTATTGAATATGCCCGGGCCTATTTGGTGGCTGCAATAGAAGTCTGCGGGCGGATGGTCGCACTGGAATCGCAGCGCACTTGGCCCAATGGATCGGTGGCGTCTATGCTGGCGGCTCACTCAGTAGAGCTATTTCTAAAAGGAATGATTCTGCATAGGGCGCAGAGGTACGAGTTGAAGTCGCACGATATCGATATCTTAATAGCGGACTTTGACAAGCTATATCCCGAAGAGAGCTTTCGCACTGAATTTCCGTTTAAGACAGTGTATCTGGGGCCAACAAGCGTTGATGAGCCATCCCCTAAGAATGGAGATAGTACACCAAGTATGCTATATCGCTATCCCGTAGCTAAGAACAAAGCGCCTTGGAGTGCCTTTTGCGGACTCGATCCACTAGATTTTATGGCGTTCTTGGAGAAGTGGCAGAAAGACTCCGAAGCTCTGGTTGCCTTGGCTGCGAAGGCGGGATAGCGAGAAGCCCGACCGACGAACGCTGTCGTTACGCCTTCGGTTGGCTGATGCTGGCGCCTATCCCTCCGCAAGAAGCTATTCAGCGACAAGTCCTGACAGCGGACGCTGACGCTTGCAAGGCGCGCTGTGCGGGGATAGAATTCGCTTGAAATTGTGAGATGTACTCCTGACCCCCGAGGAAGCCCATGGCCAAGCGTACCTCCCCCGCCGACCTCATGGCCTCTAGAGTTACAGCCATGCCCACTGCGGCGGCCCGACACGATGACGGCGTAATGCAGTCCGCCGCGATGCGACGTGACAAGACTGAAGCGGAGAGTGTGATCTATTCGCAGTCGGCAGGCGCTACCGACGTTGTTGTGCGGTGACCGTTTTAAGATCCGTGAAAGGTGTTGGCAATGGCAAGAAAGCCACTAGGGAAAGCGATACGAGCGCAGGTTCTTGCCCGAGATGCATATTCCTGTGCTATGTGTGGGCGCCGTCCGCCCGATGTCCAACTGCAAGTCGATCATGTTGTGCCTGTGGCGGACGGAGGCACGGACATAATAACAAACCTGGCGGCACTGTGCGCGGACTGCAATCGCGGCAAGTCGTCTTATCACTTTGGAGATTATTCTAGTATCCGCATCGTGCCCCCGGGCCTCAGCGCACACTTTCACTATAAGAGCGGCGTCTCTGAGCGGGGCGACTTCACCCCAACTTTGCAAAACCATCCTGATCAAGCCGCCTGTTCCAGCCCCCGCATGATCCGGTCGTAGTCCGCCCGCACCGCCTCGTTCCCGCTCATCGTCAACGTCAGCGCACCATCCGGACGGTGGAGCCGGCCGGCCCGC
>JACZKN010000287.1 GCA_014859985.1 Candidatus Krumholzibacteriia bacterium
CATCTTGCTCGCGGCGCGCGGCGCCGCCCTGCCAGGCGCCCAGGCCGCGCGCCGCGAGCAAGATGACCGCGAAGGCCGTCAGCACCAGGATCATCGAGGGGATGCGGAACTTGTTGAAGTAGGGCAGGAAGCGGTAGAGCAGCTCGTACAGGCCGAAGCCCAGGTTGCCGAACGAGACCAGCACCGCCAGCACGGCCATCGCGCCCAGGGCCGCCACGAGGCTGCGGGTGCGCGGGCCCCAGGCCGCCGCCGCCAAGGCCAGCAGCAGCACGCCCAGGTAGTTGGGGTAGTCGTTGAACGGGCTGGCGCCCAGGTAGGTCGCCTTGCCGAAGCCGGCCGCCGCGGGCAGCACGAAGGTCGGCACCTCCAGGGGCGACAGGGACCAGCCCGTGGCGTAGTCCAGGCCCACACCCCCGCCGCCGGCGGTGTCCTGCCCGCGGATGGAGAGGCCGGCGTAGCCGTGCACCGGCACCAGGAGCATGGCCCCGATCAGGAAACCGATGGCCAGCCCGCCGAGCACGAGACCGGCGCGCCGCCAGCGCCCGGCGCGGCCGCGCGAGGCTGCCGTGCCGTCCAGGGGCCACAGCCCGTGCCAGACCACCAGCCAGCCCACCGCCAGCAGGGTGTAATAGGTGATCTGCACGTGGCCCCGCAGCAGCTGCAGGCCCAGCAGCAGGCCGGTCATGGCCACCGCCCGCGCCCCCTGGCCATCGAGCACCCGCCAGGCCCAGCCCACGATCCAGGGCAGGTACATGGCCGCCCCCAGCTTCGAACCGTGGCCGTGCACCGCCCAGGCGACCACCATCGGCAGCAGCAGCCAGGTGGTGGCACCCAACAGGAGCGCCGGCAGGGGCAGCCGCCAACGGGACAGCAGCCAGACCATGCCCAGGCCGCCGAAGAGCAGGTGGGTCAGCATCCAGAACAGGGGCGCGAAACCGAGCTGGCGCTGCAGGGTGTCCAGCACCAGGGACGGCGGATACAGGAAGCGGACGTAGGCCAGGGACCCGAAGCTGGGCATCCCCGCGAAGAGATAGGGGTTCCACAGGGGGTACGCGCCCTCGGCCAGCTCCCGGTCGCCGGCGACGGTGAAGGCGTCGGAGTTGACGGCGTCGCTGCTGGCGAAGATCTCGCCGCGGAACATGGCGCCGGGGTAGAGCAGCGCCAGCACCGCCCACAGGACCAGGGCCGCCGTCAGCCAGCGCCACAGGCCGGCCGGGCCGGGCAGGCGCGGCGCGACCGACGGCGGCGGCGGCGTGGTCGTTCGCTTGTCACGTCGGGCCACGGTGCTCTCCCCGCGCGGCCGGCGTGCCGACCGGCCTAAGTGGTTGGTATTGCACGACGGTCATGATATCACCGCGGGACGCCGGCTGTCCACCGCCGTCCCCGCCGCGTCCTGATACCGTGCGGCTCAGCCGGCGGCATACGGGCGGTCCGTCAACTCGTCCAGGACCCCCTGCCAGACCGCCAGGGCCGTGACCGGCCGCCCCTGCCACAGGTGCCAGCAGGCGTGCCCGGTCAGGAACGCCAGCTGGCAGGGGATCAGCAGGGGCCAGGTCCACGGCCGCCAGTGCTTGCGCAGCAGGCGCACGTGGCTGCGGCTGCGCAGCCAGGCCTTGCGGGGGCTGGTGCCGCCCCCGACCGAGGCACTGACCTTGTGCAGCACCAGGGCCCGGGGCACGTGCAGGATGCGCCCGCCCGCCCGGCGGATGCGCAGGGAGTAGTCGGTGTCCTCGCCGTAGAAATGGAAGTGCTCGTCCAACTCGCCGATCACCTCCAGCGCCCGGGGCGTCAGCAGCAGCGCGCAGCCGGTGCCCCAGCCCACGAACCGCTCCTCGTTGCGCAGCCGCCCGGTCAGCTTCCGGATGCCCGCGTGCCGGACCCAGCCGGTCCACGGCCCCACCAGGCCACCGTCGTACCAGGCCCGGGCCGGGTCGCTGGCGTAGCAGATGCGCGGCGTGGCGGCCCAGGCCTCCGAACGCAGGGCCACCGCCCCGGCCAGGCGGCCCAGGCTACCCTCGGGCACGACCGTGTCGTTGTTCAGCAGCAGGACCAGGCCCCGCCAGCCGGTGGCGGCCAGGTGGCGCAGACCCACGTTGTTGCCGCCGGCCCAGCGCAGGTTCGCGCCGGTCTGGACGATCTCCACCTGCGGGTGGTGGGCGCGCACCCAGGCGACCGAGCCGTCGCCGGACGCGTTGTCGACCATCAGCAGGCGCAGGTCCGGGTAGCGGGCCTCGGCCAGGGAGCCCAGGCAGTCCGGCAGCACGTCGCGGCCGTTCCAGTTGACCACGAGCACCGCCAGGGGCGGCAGCGCCGCCTCCGGTCCGTAGCGCCCGGCCTCAGACACGCCGCGCGATTCGGAATGCGGACTCGGGCCGCCGTCCGGCCACCACCAGCTCGGCGATCAGGCCCAGGCTGATGGACTGCACCGCCACGATGATGAACACCAGCCCCAGCAGCAGCGCCGGCCGCAGGCGCAGGCCGTGCCCCGCCAGCCATAGGCCCAGGAAGTAGAGGCTGATGGCACTCCCGGCGGCCAGGAAGAACAGCCCGATGCGCCCGAACAGGTGCAGGGGCGAGGTGCGGCGCGCATGCAGGAAGTAGACCGTCAGGAGGTCGAGGAAGCCGTTGATGAAGCGGTCGGGGCCGTACTTGGTGCGGCCGAATTTCCGGGCCGCATGGCGGACCGGCAGCTCGGTGACCCGGAAGCCGTCCAGGTGCGCGAGCGCCGGCACGTAGCGGTGCATCTCGCCGTACAGCCTCACCCGGCGCGTGACCTCGCGCCGGTAGGCCTTCAGGCCGCAGTTGAAGTCGTGCAGCCGGAGGCCGCACATGCGGGCGGTGAACCAGTTGAACACCTTGCTGGTCTTGTTCTTGATGAAGCCGTCCTGGCGGTCCTGCTTCCAGCCCGAGACCAGGTCCCAGCCCTCCTCCAGCTTCGCCACCAGGTTGGGGATCTCCGCCGGGTCGTCCTGCAGGTCGGCGTCCATGGTGATCACGACGTCGGCATCGGCGGCCTCGAAACCGGCGGCCAGGGCCGCGGCCTTGCCGAAGTTGCGGCCGAAGCCCAGGCCGTGCACCTGGGGCCGGTCCGCCGCCAGCCGTTCCGCCACCGCGAAGGTGCCGTCGCGCGAACCGTCGTCGACGATCCACACCTCCCAGCTGCGGCCCATGCCGTCGATGGCCGCGGCAATGCGCTCGACCAGCTCCGGCAGGGACTCGGCCTCGTTCAGCGCCGGCACCACCACGGCGATGTCGCAGCGCGCCGGGACCGTCGTGCCCGTGTTCACAGGGACGTCCTCCGGGAGATGGCCCACTCCGCCTCGCGGGCCAGGCCGTCGGCGAAGGCGACCGTGGGGCGGTAGCCGATGGCGGCCTCCACGTGGGTGCGGTCGGCGAAGGTGTCGCGCACGTCGCCCTTGGCGGTCTCGGTGTAGCGGATCGCGGCGGCCAGGCCGGGCACCCGTGCCGTGAGGATCGCCTGCAGCCGGGCCAGGGCGTCGGCGAACACCACGCGGCTGCCGCCGCCGGTGTTCAGCACCTCCCAGGGCCGGGCACAGGACACGGCCAGCAGGTTCGCGCGCACCGCGTCGCGCACGTAGGTGAAGTCGCGGGTCTGGTTGCCGTCGCCGTAGACCTCGAAGACGCGGCCGTCCAGCGCCGCCTCGATGTACTTGCGGAAGGCCATGTCCGGCCGCTGGCGCGGGCCGTAGACGGTGAAGTAGCGCAGGCTGCTGGTGGGCACGCCGAAGTTCATGGCGTACAGCACGCACAGGTGCTCGGCGGCCAGCTTGGTCACGCCGTAGGGCGAGTTGGGCCGCGGCAGGACCTGCTCGGTGACCGGCAGCCGCTCCTGGTCGCCGTAGACCGAACTGCTGCTGGAGTAGACGAAGCGCACGAGGCCGCCCGCCACCCGCGGGTCCTTGCACGCCTCCAGCAGCCGCTGGGTGGCCATGATGTTCCACTGGACGTAGTCGGCGAAGGAGGCGCCCCAGCTGGCGCGCACGCCCGCCTGGGCGGCCAGGTGGAAGACGGCGCGGCAGCCAGCCAGCAGCGCGCCCGCATCCAGGTCCTCGAGGTGGCGCTCGACGAAGGTGAAGTCGGGGTGCTCCCGGAAGCCGGCCAGGTTCTCGCGCTTCAGCGCGGGGTCGTAGTAGTCGGTCAGGGCGTCCACGCCGGTGACGCGGCAGCCCAAAGCCAGCAGCGCCTCGGTCACGGTGCTGCCGATGAACCCCGCGCAGCCGGTGACCACCACCGGCGCCCCCGGACAGAGGACCGCGGTGACCGCCCCGGGCAGTTCGGCGGCCAGGCCCTGCCAACGCTCACCGGCCATCGGGACTGCCCTCCAGCGCCTCGTCGATGCGCTGCTGCTCGCGGTCCAGGGACTCCTGCCGCATCTGGTCCAGGGCCCGGGTCATGTCCGGGTCCGGCTCGCCGGCCTGCTGTTCCCAGGCCCGGGCGACCGCCTCCGCCTCCGCGCGGGCCCCGACGGCCTGGTAGAGGCTGAACTCGGCCTGGTACCAGAACTTCCGCCCGGGCTCGCCGGCGATGCGCTCGTCCAGGAACTCGAACGCCAGCTCGGGCACGCCCCCGCGCACCATGCCGCGCAAGGCGTTGTAGACCGCGCGCTCCTCCAGTTCCTCGGGCACGTTGCCGGCCAGGGTGGACAGGAACTCCTTGGCCTCCGCGTCCCGGTAGGCCTGCACCAGCAGCAGGGGGTAGAAATCCAGGGCCTGCTGGTTGAAGGGCTGGACCCGCAGGCTGGCCTCGAAGGAGAGCAGCGCGGTCTGCAGGTGGTGCTGGTAGGCCGCGGTGTCGGTCAGGGCGATCTCGTTGGCCTTGATGTAGCTCTCGTAGCCGGCGCGGTTGAAAGCGGTCGGATAGTTGCCCAGCAGGTGCACCGCGTTGGTGCCGCGGAAGACGTCGGTGCGCTTCTCGCCGAGCATCCGGACCAGGGTGTCCAGCTGGGTCGGCGCCAGGCTGCGGCCCTCGGTGCCCAGGAGCACCTCGCCCGTGTCGGTGGCGCGGCCGGACATCTCGGCGTAGCGGCGCTGGCGCTGGGGCGTGTCGCCGGTCTGCAGCGCGCCCAGCCGGTACACGCCGAGCATGTTCTCCAGGACCTTGGCGACGTTGGTCGACGGCAGATCGTCCGGTCCCTTGGTGTCGGTCAGCCGGTAGGCCATGCCCTCCATGCTCAGGTTGGCGAAGTAGCGCTTCATGTTCTCCTGCGGGATGGTGACCGCGAAGAACACCGGGCGCTGCCGGTTCTCGTTGTTGGTGGTGATGATGTCGTGCAGGACATAGTCCTTGATCATGATCAGCTCGCGCTCGCCCGTCTGCGGATCCTCGAACATGCGGTGCTTCAGCCGGTCGATCTCGTCGTCGCTGCGCCGCATGTCCAGGCCCTCGTTCTGGCGCAGCTGCTTGATGTACCAGGGCAGGTTCACCAGCGAGAGGTTCACCACCGTCACGTCGCGGCGGAACTGCTCCACGTACTGCAGGTACCAGATGGGAAACGTGTCGTTGTCCCCGTTGGTGAAGACGATGGCGTCCCGGTCCAGGCCGGCCAGGATGTTCCAGGCGTACTCGTAGCCGATGCGGTTGTCGTGGCGGTCGTGCTCGAACCACTTGGTGTGGCCGGGCGCGATGGGCATCAGGGCCATCAGCAGCAGGACCGCGGCCACCAGCTTGGCCGCCGGCGGGATGCGCGCCGGCGCGGCGCGGCGCCAGTTCTCGCCAGCGGCGGCCAGCGCCGCGGCGGTCCGGCCCTCGCCCCCGGTGACGTAGCGCAGCAGGGCCGTCGCCCCCAGCCCGATGAACACCGCGAAGAACATGAAGGCCGCGAAGTAGAAGTAGTCGCGGTCGCGCACCTCGTTCGCCGTGAAGTTCAGGTACAGGGTCAGGATCTCGCCGTTGATCACGTAGCTGACCAGCGGCACGAGGATCAGCGGCCGCGCCCGGCGCAGGCCGTGGAACAGCCCCAGCAGGGCCAGGAACACCGGACCCAGGAAGGTGGTCGCGGCGGTCAGCAGGCCTTGGCCCGGCCCCAGCCAGTAGAACTGCTTGAACAGGAACCCGTAGTAGTAGCCGAACTGCCAGCCCAGGGGCGCCTGGCGCGAGAACGGGTTCAGGGGCGGGTACTGCTCGCGGCGGATCACCGACAGCAGGGTGGCGAAGGTGTCCGGGTCGGTCTGGTTGACCGCGGGTTCGGGGCTGGCGGCGGCGCGGATCAGCATCATCACGTGGACGGTCAGGCCCACGAAGAACAGGGCGCTGCCCAGGGCCGCGAAATGGCCGCCCTGGAAGGCGCGCACCGCCACCACCACCGCGTAGGCCGCCAGCAGCAGCAGCACCAGGCCGTTGTCGCGGACGCTGGTCGAGAGCAGGAAGATGAACAGGCCGCCGCTCATGAGCCACAGGTCGAACTGCGGCAACTGGTGGTCCCGCGACAGCAACACCAGCAGGAAGATCGCCGGGTAGATCAGCAGGCTGCCCAGGTGGAAGCCCACGCCCAGGCCCAGCAGGTAGATCATCAGCAGCAGGAGGTTGTTGCTGCCGGCGTGCTGGCGGTGGTCGTACCAGCGCAGGGTCAGCCAGGCCAGGAACGCCAGCACGAAGCCCGAGAGCCCGTAGACCTCCGCCTCGATGGCGCTGTGCCAGAAGGTCTCGCTGAAGCCCAGGAACAGGGCGCCCACCACGCCGCCGACTTCCGGCAGCCAGCCGGCATCCGGGTCGGCGCGCCGGCCGATGTCGCTGATGATCAGGAAGATGAAGGTGACCGCGAGCGCGCTGAAGAACGCGGACATGAAGTTCACGGCCCAGGCCGTGCGCAGCGCCGGCTCGGTGGTGTCCGGGCTGCCCAGCAGCACGTCGAAGACGCGGCCGACCAGCACGTACAGCGGCGTGCCCGGCTGGTGGGGCACGCCCACGATGTGGCTGACGGTGATGTACTCGCCGCAGTCCCAGAAATCGGAGGTCGGGCCCAGGGTGGCGGTGTAGACGCCCAGGGTCAGGACGAAGACACCGGCGGCGATCAGCACGTGGGGCCGGCGGAGCCAGAGGGGCATGGACTCGTCACCTTCGCTGCAGGGCGGACAGGGACGGGCCGGACGGCAGACGAAGAGGGGTCCGGACCGGGTCGATCGCGACCAACCTAACACACGCAACCGGGCCCAACAACAGCGGGCTCCGTTAGTTC
>JACZKN010000288.1 GCA_014859985.1 Candidatus Krumholzibacteriia bacterium
GTACACCGTCCCGGTCGCGGCCGGTGCGCGGAGAGGCCGCGACCGGGACGGTGTACTTCCTGGGCCGGGCGGCCGAAGGCTGCCCCGGCGGCCTCCGCGGCTTCTCCGCCCGGGCCGACGACGACGGCGACGGCCTGGTGGACGAGGATCCCCTCGACGGCATCGACAACGACGGCGACGGCCTGGTGGACGAGGACTTCGCCGCCATCAGCGACGCGATGATCGCCATCAGCCGGGTCGCGGCCACGGGCACGGCGCGCTTCGAGTACTACAACTGGGGCCACCCGCGCCTGCGGTCGACGGTGTTCGCCACCGTCGGCGGAGGCGAGGGCTCGCGCTGGCTGCTGACCACCGGCGGCACGCCCTGGCAGGACGTGACCCTCGCCGCGGGCGGCCACTCGGTCACCGGTCGGCCCGTGGTGCAGACGGTCACGGCCTTCGTCTCCCAGATCGAGCCGGACGGCGACTGCCGGCAGGGCAACCGCTGGTTGGGCGTGGCGGTCCTGGACGAGCCGCGCGACGGCCGGCTGGGCCGGGCGGTGCTGGATGACCGCAACCTGGCGGTGGGCACCGGCCCGGAGCCGGTGGCCGTGGCGGTCTGCGCGGCCGAATCCTGGGTGCAGCTGGCGCGCATGCTGACCGAGGCCCGGCGCATCCGCGACGGCGTGGCCGATCCGGTGACCGGCGACCGGGTGCCCTGGATCGTGGCCCCGGCCTGTCCCGTCTGCCGCGGCGCCGAGCCGCCGCGCTACGCCTGGCGGGTGGAGCGCCAAGGCGACCTCGTGATCACCGCGATGGTGGGCGGCGGCGCCTGCGCCCTGCCGGATCCGGACCTGCTGAAAGTCGGCGACCTGGGCCTGGGCTCGCCTGACCGCATCACCTGGCAGCCGACCGGCGGCGAGGAGATCGGCGTGGCCTGGTCCTGCGTCACGGCGGCGGCCCTGGCCCGCGGGACGGGCCGCGGCGGCGATCCCTACGCCGCCCTGCCCGGAGTGCGGGTGCACGGCGCGGCGGGCCGCCTCGAATTGCGCTTCGTCGATCCGGCGCCGGACCTGCTGAAGGCGCTGGCGCCCGGCCTCGTGGACGGCCGCCCCGTCCGCAGTCTGACGCAGGTCACCACCGACGGCCGCAGCCTCGTCGCCGAGCTGGGCCAGGACATCGAGGGCGGCGCCATCGGGGCGGCCCTGTCCCTGCTGCGCGACGGCGCGCAGGACGAACCCTCCTCCCCGGCCCGCCAGTCCCAGTTGCTGCGCGCCGGCCGCACGAGCCCGCACCTGACCCCGGAACTGCTCCAGGGCTGGCCCAACCCGTTCAGCGACGTGATCTCCTTGCGGTTCCGGGTGCCGGCCACCATCGGCGAGGCCTTCGTCTGGGACGATCCCGAGGACCGGCCCGCGGGGCTGGACCTGGCGGCGCCGGTGCCCTGGAAAACCGGCGTGCCGGGGGCGACGGTCAAGATCTACACCATGAGCGGCCAGGAGCTGGTGACGCTGTTCTCGAGCGAAACCGGCCCCGGCGAAACCGTACTGACCTGGAACGGCACCGATTCCTTCGGCCGCAAGATGGCTTCCGGCACCTACTTCTGTAAGCTGCAACTGGACGAGTGGAGCGTCACGCGCCGCCTCGTCTACGTGCGCTGACCGGCCTATCCTGCAGATTTGACTTTTCGGGAAGTAGGAACGGAGTTCCGGGTCGCCGGCCGGGCGGCCTATGTCGCTTGCAGAGAACACGATGGAGCATACGCGGCGCGGCCGGCGCGCGGGTATGCGAAAAAAACGTCAATTATCTTTGTTTTTTGATAGACACCGCACGAACTGCGATCGTACTATAGATAACGTCCGGAGCGGAATTTTGAGTTTATGTAACACCTTTGCGCTGCCCATCATGACGTCCATGCTGGGGGGTATTTAACGTGGAAGAACGTTTGCAAGCAGTACGGGAGCCGTGGATCAGCTTCCTGGTCGAATTTCCGACCATGCCGAAGCACGTGGTCCAGGGTCGGGAGGAGGTCCAGAAGATCCTGTTCCTTTGCCCGCAGATGGAGCCGAACCCTACGGAACTCTGCCTTGCGCTCTTCGGATCCCAAATCCTCATGCACAAGCTCCAGAACGGCGACGCGACGGCCACCCAGTCGGGGGTGTCCATGGTTTTCCTCTATATGGCCGAGACGCCTGGTGCGCTGCAGCGCGCTCTCGAGCCGTTCGAGGCGGCCGGCACGGCCCCGGTCATCGTCGCCCGCAAGACCAACGTGGTGAAGGCCGCGCACTTCGTGACCGCGTACCTCGCGGGGGCCCACGCCCAGGCCGCGCACGCCGCCGGTACTCCTTTCGGCTTGTCCGAGGAGGCCGCGGCGCGCATGGATCCGGCGCTGGTCTCGTTGCCGGGGGACACGGAACTGTGGGCGGAGAACCTGCCGGAGATCACGCTCGTCGATCCCGACGGCCACATGGTGCACGCGGCCAGCTCGCTGCAGGACTACCGCGCCGAGTACGCGTGCCGGTACGTCCTGGCCCACTTCCATGAGAACATCAACCGCGACAAGATGGCCGAGATGGTCAACCTGTCGCCCGGATACTTCTCGAACCTCTTCCGGTCGGAAGTGGGGATGAGCTTCAGCGACTACCTGATCCAGGTGCGGGTCGAGAACGCCAAGTGCCTGCTGAAGCGCTTCGACCTCTCGGTCGAGGCCATCAGCCGCAAGTGCGGCTTCAACAGCCTGGCGCACTTCTCGCGGACCTTCAAGGACCGGTGCGGGCAGTCGCCCCTGAAGTATCGGAAGATTCCGCAGCCGGTGGCGTAGTCGCTGGCTTGCGGCAAAGGCCCCCTGAGTCAGGGGGCCTTTCTTCTTGGTGCCGGGGGGGGTGCCCGGGGTGGGCAGGGA
>JACZKN010000289.1 GCA_014859985.1 Candidatus Krumholzibacteriia bacterium
GGGCGCCGGTGACCCCTCAATGATAACCCGGATCGCCCCTCGCGGGCAAACGGCGAGGGTCCGCCCGCTGGCGCCCGGACCCTTCCGGCCCCATATTCCCGCCTCCGTGCCGACGATTCCCCGACCCCGGCCCGCCGTCGGCGGGCCGCAGGAGCGCTTCATGCCGACCTACGAATACGAATGCGCCCGCTGCGGGCTCGTCTTCGAGGAGTTCAAGCCCATGTCCGCCCCCCGGCGCGAACGCTGCCCCGAGTGCCGGGGCAAGGTGCAACTCCTGGTCAGCGGGGGCATGGGCGTGGTCTTCAAGGGTTCCGGCTTCTACAAGACCGACTCCCGTGCTACAAAGGACGGCGGCGAGGCGAAGCCCGCCGACAAGGGCGGCGGCGCCGAAGGCGCCCCGGCGGCCAAGGACGCGGCGAAACCGGCCACGGACAAGGGGCCGCCGAAGACCGGCAACTAGCCGACAAGCGGGAGGTCCCATGGCCGGCAGCACGATCCGCGTCGAACTGGACGGGGCGATGGTCGAGACGACGGCGGGGCTCTCGGTGCAGCAGTTGCTGCAGCAGGCCGCCCCTGGGCGCCTGGGCGGCGACGACCCGGTGGTGCTGGCCTCGGTCAACGGCCGCCGGGTCAGCCTGGCCGAGACCCTGACCGGCGACGAGCGGGTCCGCACCCTGCGCAGTTCCCACCCCCTGGCCCGCACCACGGTGCAGCGCTCGGTGATCTTCCTGCTGGCGGCCGCCGCCGAGGACCTCTTCCCGGGACAGGAACTGTGGGTCAACTTCAGCTACGGGGGTGGCGTCTACGTCGAGCTCAAGCGCGACGAGCCGCTGACCGCCGTGGAGATCGCCGCCCTGCAGGGGCGCATGGGCGAGATCCGGGACGAGGACCTGGCCCTTGTCCCCCAGCGCCTGGGCATGCGCGCGGTGCTGAAGATCTACGAACGCCGCGGTGAACACCGCAACTACCGGACCGCCCGCTACCTGCGGCGGGAGAGCCTGACCCTCTACCGCATGCAGGGGCGCGACCAGCTCTTCTACGGCCGCCAGCTCCCGTCCACCGCCAAGGTGGGCGCCTTCCGCCTGGAACCCGAGAGCCCGGGCTTCGTCCTGCTCATCGACACCCTGGGCGGCGGCCCCGGCCTGCCCGCCTACAAGCCCCAGCCCAAGCTCCTGCAGACCCTGCGGGACTACACCCGCTGGAGCGAGACCCTGGACCTGGCGGACACCGGCGCCCTGAACGAGTGGATCGTGCAGGGACGCACCTCCGAGCTGATCCAGATCTCCGAGGCGCGCCACGCCCACTTCTTCGTCAACGCCGCCCGCCACGTGGGCGACCTGCCCGCACAGGGGCGCCTGGTGCTGCTGGCCGGACCCTCGAGCAGCGGCAAGACCAGCAGCGCCAAGCGCCTGATGGTGCAGCTGCGGGTGCTGGGGCTGAAGCCGTTCGCCCTGTCCCTGGACGACTACTTCGTCGACCGCGAGGACACGCCCCGCGGCGCCGACGGCGACTACGACTTCGAGTCCCTGGGCGCCCTGAAGGTCGACCTGTTCAACGAGCACCTGCAGGCCCTGATGGCCGGCGAGGAGGTGCACCTGCCGAAGTTCGACTTCGTCAGCGGCCGCGGGCTGCCGGCCAAGGAACCCACCCGCGTGCCGCGGGGCCAGCCGCTGATCGTCGAGGGCATCCACGCCCTGAATCCGGCGCTCACTGCCCGCATCCCGTCGCGCGACAAGATACTGATCTACGTGTCGGCCCTCTGCCACCTGAACATCACCAATCTCAGCTTCATCCGCACCAGCCACACCCGCCTGTTCCGGCGCATCGTGCGGGACGCCCAGTTCCGCGGCTACACCGCCGGCGAGACCCTCGCCCGCTGGCCGAAGGTGCGCCACGGCGAGGACGCCCACATCTTCCCGTACCAGAACAACGCCGACCTGTTCTTCAACTCGGGCCTGACCTACGAGCTGGCGGTGCTGAAGCTGTGGGCCGAGCCGCGCCTGGCTGCCGTGCCGGCGGACGACCCCAACTACGGGCTGGCGCGCACGCTCATCGACCTGCTGGCGCTGCTGCTGCCCATCGATGCGAGCCAGGTGCCGCCGACGTCGCTGCTGAGGGAGTTCATCGGGGGGTCGGGGTTTTCGTACTAGGGCATGACCAGCAGGATCATCCCCTGTGCTGCGGGGACGCGAGCATCAGCCAGACGGCCGCAGCCACCTGCGCCGGCGTGATCGCCGCCAGGCCGGGCCCGGCATGGGAGGAATCCTCGGCCCGCAGGATCACGGCGCGCGCCGGGTCCACGTAGGGACCGCAGTCGGTGTCCGACCAGCGCGAGAAAAGGGCCACCACCGGGGTCTGCACCGCGGCGGCGATGTGCATCGGGCCGGTGTTGGGCGAGACCAGCACGTCCAGACGGGCGAGCAGCCCCTTGTAGCGCTCGAAATCCGGCGGCGCGCTGAGCAGGGTGATCGCCCCGGCCGCGGCCTCCACGAGCGGCCGGACGAACCGCCGCTCCGACGGCAGCACGTCGACCACCACACTCAGCGCGATCCCGCGGGCGGCGGCCTGTTCCTGCAGCAGGCGCGCCAGGGCAGCGAAGTTCGCCTGCGGCCAGTTGCGGTGCCGCATCCCTTCGCGGTTCCGGAAGCCGGGCAGGCCGCTGCCGCTGAAGGTCGGATGCAGGCCCACCAGGGTGGTGTGTTCGCCCAGGCCGTGCGCCGCGAGCAGGGCCGCCGCCCGCTCCCTCCCCTGCGCGGTGACCGGCAATTCGACCCAGCCGCGCCGGACCGTGGCCGCCAGGGAAGCGTCGACCACGCGCAGGCAGCGCTCGCAGAAGTGGGTATCCGGCCCGTCCGCCCCGAGCCCGTAGCAGCTGCCGCCCGCCCCGTCCAGCCAGCGCCGGTAGAAGGGCTTGGACTCGAAGATGTAGATGCGGTCGTAGCCCTCGCGCAGGAAGCCGCGCCGCAGGCGGGGCTGCAGCAGCAACGACCGGGGGAAACGGCGGCTGTAGATCCAGGTGCGGGTCAGGCGCGGAGCGAAGCCCCGCATCACCCGGGCGCCTTCGGCGCTGGTCAGCAGGTGGAACTCGGCGGCGGGGAACGCCTCGAGCAGGGCGCGCAGCGCCGGTGTGATCATGATCAGGTCGCCGGCGCGGCCGACGCGCACGGCCAGGATCTTCGGGGCGTCCGGCACCGGACCTGGTCCTTCCTGTTTGGCTGTTCCGCCGACGGTCGTATATTAGTTCCCTGGTCGCGAAGCGGAAAGACAATCGTGCGGCCGCGCCGCGCGGCAGGCAGGTGGACAATGGCGCCGAGAATCGAAGTCCCGGTCGGGGAGCTCCTGGACAAGATCACCATCCTGGAGATCAAGGCCGAGCGCATCGCCGACCCCGCCAAGGCGGCCAACGTGCGGGCCGAACTGGACTGCCTGCAGGCGGCCTGGGCGGCCTCGCCGTTGAGCGCGCGCGACGTCTCCGGCCAGCTCGCCCGGCTGAAGGCGGTCAACGAGGAACTGTGGGACATCGAGGACGGGCTCCGCGCGCTGGAGGCCGCGCGGTCCTTCGGCGAGGAGTTCGTGCGGCTCGCCCGTGCGGTCTACCACCGCAACGACGAACGGGCCGCCATCAAGCGCGAGTTGAACCGGCTGCTGGGCAGCCGCCTGGTCGAGGAGAAGTCCTACACGGACTACCGGCGCGGCGGTGCCTGATCCCGCCTGCCGCCTGCCCGCGCCGCCGGGCTAGGGCACCAGGAAGTTCTCGTGCAGCCGCGTGACCGCCAGGTTCGCCTGGTCCTCGGCCGTGACGAAGCTCACGGTGGAGAACGAGGTGGAGATCAGCAGCACCTCCACCCCCGCCGCGGCGGTGGCCTGGAAGATGGTGCCGGCGATGGCCGGGCGCTCGGAGAAGTGGGGACCGTAGACGGAGATGGCGCTGCAGCCGCGCTGGTACTCGATGGCGCGGGCCTGGATCTCGTCGCGGATGCCCTGCAGGATGCCGAGGGTCTGGTCCAGGTCGTCGCGGTCGACGGCGAAGCAGATGTTGTTCAGCCCCTCGTTGTCCACGAAGGACGTCACGCAGGTGATGTTGATGCCCTTGAGGCCCAGGCCGCTGAGGGCCTGGCCGGCCAGGCCGCGGTGGGCGGGCGCGCCGAGGATGCGCACGAGCACCAGCCCGTCCTTCTTCGTGATGCCGCCGACGGCGATCTTGCCGTGCATGGTTCCGTTGGCTCCCTTGCGCTGGACGGGCCCCCGCGGCGACCCCGGCCGTCCCTTCCTGCGGCCCGCTTCCAAAGGTATGCGCCGGCGATCATGAAACAAGATTTTCCCTTGCCGCCGGGCGGACGGCCGGGGTTGCGCCGGGGTTGCGCCGGGCCGGGCCGGACGGTAAGCTGGGCGGGCAAGAGGTCGGTTCCGCCAGCCCGCGCCCGGGAGGTCCGCCATGAAGAAGGTCGCCGTCATCCTCAGCGGCTGCGGCGTGTTCGACGGCTCGGAGATCGCCGAGTCCTGCGCCGCACTGCTGGCCCTGCACCGCCACCGCGCCGAGGCGGTGGTCTGCGCCCCCGACATCGCCCAGCTGCACGTCGTCGACCACCTGGCCGGCGAGCCCGCCGCCGGGCCGGGGCGCAACGTCCTGGTCGAGGCCGCCCGCATCGTGCGGGGCGAGATCCGGCCCCTGGACAAGGTGGACGCCGCTGCCGTGGACGCGGTGCTGCTGCCGGGGGGCTTCGGCGCCGCCAAGAACCTGTCCGACTTCGCCTCCGCCGGCGCCGGCTGCACGGTCCACCCCCAGGTCGAGGCCTTCCTGCGTACCGCCCACGCCGCGGGCCGCCCCATCGGCGCCATGTGCATCGCGCCGGTGATCCTGGCCCGGGTCTTCGGCCGCGAACTGCGGCCGAAGCTGACCATCGGCACCGACCCCACGACGGCGCGGATGATCGCCGAAATGGGCGCCGAGCACGTCGACTGCCCGGCTGCCGGGGCGGTCGTGGACGAGGTCAACCGCATGGTCACGACGCCGGCCTACATGGTGGCCGGCGACATCGCCGAGGTCTTCGACGGCGCCCACTCCTTCGTGGGCAGGCTGCTGGAGCTCTGCGGCTGAACCGGCGTCCCGCCCTGCCGGCGCGCCGTCCGTTCGCTGCGCCGTTTTTGGGTTGATACCGGTGGCGTTCCGCGTTAGCTTGAGTCCGCGCCGGAGGTTCCGCCGGGGGAATGCGGATGCCGGCGCGACGGACTCGCCTCACCGCGCCAGGGACGGCGCGGCTGTCCGACCCCAGCGAAGGAGCGCCAGCATGGACGACATCCTGCACGCCGGCCGTCCGGCCGTCTCGACCGATCCCGATACCTCACTCGCCTTCCTCGCCGGCGACCACCACCGCGACCGCACGCCCTGGGACACGATCGCCGGCCGCGTCGTCAGCCTGGTCAGCCGCAAGGGCGGCGTGGGCAAGACCACCAGCGCGGTGAACCTCGGCGCGGCCCTCGCCCTGTCGGGGCACACCGTCCTGGTGATCGGCACCGACAGCCAGTGCGGCGTGTGCCGCACCCTGGGGTGCGCGCCCGAGGACCTGCCCGTGGGCCTGGGCGACATCTTCACCGCCGATGCCTCCCTGACCGACCTGGCCCAGCCCTCGCCCCTGGACGGGCTGTGGTTCGTGTCGCCGCGGGTCCTGAGCCTGGCGGACGAGGAACGCTTCCACCGGGACCTGGAGACCCGCGCCCACGTGTTCGCCCGCGAGGTCGACCGCGCCCGCAACCTCTACGACACCATCCTGATCGACTGTCCGCCCAACCTGGGGCCCGCGACCCGCGCGGCGCTGCTGGCTTCGGACGGGTACCTGGTCCCGGTGCAGGCGGAGGAGCTGTGCCGGGAGTCCCTGGCGAGCCTCATCGATTTCGTGGACGAGTTCCGGGCCCGCCACCGGCTGCAGCCCGGCGAGCCCCCGGCCCGGGCGGCGGCGGCGGCGCCCTGCCTGGAGGGCCTGTTCCTGACCATGGCCAGCGACTACACCCGCATCGGGCGGCACGTGGCCGCCCGCGTGGCCGACGACTTCGGGGATCAGCTGCTGGACGTGGAGATCCCCCGCACCACCCGCCTGGCGGAGATGGCCCTGCGCGGCAAGCCGGCGGTGATCTACGACCGCCGGTCGCCCGGCAGCCGAGCCTACTTCGATCTGGCGGACGAACTGGTCCGGCGTTACTGTCAGGGCCGCGGGGACGGACTCGACGAGGCGATTGCGGACCGTTTCGCGCATGAAGACGGGCTTGCGGACGACCCGCGCGAGGACGTCCTTTCCGCGGGGGCCAGCGGCGACCAGAACCGCTTCGAGCGCTTCCTGGCCGACCTGGCCGGCCCCGACGAGCCGTGGGGCGCCCCCTCCGGCCGCGACGAGTACGGCACGCCGGAGATGGTCTCCCTCGACGATCTCCTGGCCGAGGAGGAGCGGGGCCGCAGCGGCGGCGAGGCGTGGGACGAGCGCAGCTGGTCCTTCGGCGAACCCCTGGACGGCGACGGTCCCGACAGCATCAACTGATACGCGCCCGGCGCGACCAGGGACCGGCCGGGCCTGCCGGCCGGTCCCTGCTTATTTATCATGCCTGCACCCGGAGGTGCCGCCTTGACCGCCGAAACCATGACCTGCCTGGTCTACGACAAGTCCTCCATGCCCTGGGAACAGTCCCGGGGTTTCCAGCGCCAGGCCATGCCGAAGCCGGTGATCGACGAGGCCGCCGACCCGACCGACGCGGAGCAGGTCATCGTCAAGGTCGTCTACGCCGGCTTCTGCGGCAGCGACCGCGGCATCTGGAACCGCACCGCCTTCAAGGGCATGATCTTCGACTCGCTCAAGCGCGAGCAGAAGACCACCCGCGTCATCGGGCACGAGATGGTGGGCGAGGTCGTGCAGACCGGCTCGACCGTGCAGGCCCGCCACGGGCTGCGGCCCAAGGACATCGTCTCCACCGAGAGCCACATCATCTGCGGCACCTGCTACCAGTGCCGCATCGGCCAGACCCACATCTGCAGCCAGGACGTGATCATCGGCATCGGCCGCGACGGCTGCTTCGCCGAGTACATCAAGCTGCCGGCCAACGTGCTGTGGCCGACGGACCCGCGGAAGATCCGCATGAAGGTCGCCGCCGTGCAGGAGCCCTTCGGCAACGCCGTGCACGCCTGCACCAAGGCCGACCTGCGCGGCCGCACCGTCGCCGTGTTCGGCTGCGGCACGATCGGCCTGTTCGTGATCATGGTGGCGCGGGCCCTGGGCGCGACCCGGGTGATCGGCGTCGAACCCAATCCCAAGAACATGGAGATGGCCCGGCTGCTGGGCGCGGACGACGTGATCCCCGTCAGGCCGGCGAGGAACGGCGCCCACGCCTGGACCGCCGACAAGGAACTGGTCGCGCAGGTGCGCGCGGCCTGCGGCGGCATCGGCTGCGACGTGGCCATGGAGATGGCCGGCTTCAACTCCAGCGTGAACAACGCCATCCAGGCCACGCGGCGCGGCGGCGACGTGATCCTCTTCGGCCTCAAGCAGGGCAATTTCCACATCCAGGCCTTCGACCGGGTGATCGTCAACGGCCTGACCCTGCACAGCGTGATCGGTCGCCGGATCTTCGAGTCCTGGTATATTACCCGGAACCTGCTGGAGGACCGCAGCAACGGGATCCAGGACCGGATCCACGACGTGATCCTCGGCGGGGGCGACGACGCGGTGGTGCACATCCAGGATTTCGCGCCCGACCGCTTCGAACAGACGCTGGCCGCCTGGCCCAAGCCGCTCATCCGGTTCTGAGACGGCGCACCGCACCGGAAGGAGGCCCCGTGAAGGTCACCATCGAGTACTGCAAGGTCTGAAACTACGAACCCCGCGCCGCCGGTCTGGCGGACGCCATCCAGGATGCCCACGGCCTGGTGCCGACGCTGATCCCCTCGAGCGGGGGCGTTTTCGAGGTCGAGCTCGACGGCGAACTGGTCTTCAGCAAGAAGGCCCTGGACCGCTTTCCCGAGGACGCCGAGATCCTCGCGGCCATCGCGGCGCGCCGCTGAGGGCGCAGCCCCGCCATCGACCACCGGGTCAGGGCTCGCGCGCGGCCAGCTCCCGGCGCAGGCGGTCCACCTCGCCCTTCAGTTCGTCCAGCTGCGCGCGCAACCGCTCCAGGTCGCGGTGAGGCAGGTCCGCGCGGTCGTCCGTGCCCAGCCGGACGTCCAGCTGCAGGTCCCGCAGGGCCGCGTACGCCTCCTGCAGCCCACCCCGCACCAGCAGGCCCACCTGCTCCATGTCCACGATCCGCACCGTGGAAGCGTCGCCGTCCCCGGTGACGATGGTCAGTTCGGACCCTTCCAGGCCGATGGACAGGGTCTCTGCCCCGTCGACGACCAGGACGACGTTGCGCGGGGCGTCGGCTTCGCTCCCGGGCCCGTCGGCCCAGGCGGCCGGGGACAGGCACAGGGCGGCAAGGGCGGCAAGGGCGGCGAGGGCGGCGAGGCGGCGGTGCTGGGCGTTCATGACGGCCTCCCGGGATGCGGTGGTGCAGAAGGGCGGGTCCTCCGCCGGGAGGACCCGCCCTTTCCTACGGACGGCAGCGGACCGGGTTGCGGTCCCTATTCGAGCGCCGGCAGTTCCGGCCGGAACCACCAGGCCGGATCCAGCTGGAAGGACACCGAGCCGACGTCCGGCCCCCGGGGCCGGGCCATGGCGCCGGGGCCGACCCGGTCGTTGAGGGAGGGGTAGTCCACCTGCATCAGTTCACCGCCGGAAAGGTCGAGCACCCGCACCGCAAGGGCGTCGCCCGCACCGACGTCGACCCGCCAGGCCAAGGCCGCGGACCCGACCCAGCCGGTGCCGGCCGGTGCCGCGGGGCCGACCGTCAGCGGGGCCGAACGCAGGGGGACCGTCCGGCCCGCGCCGAGGAGTTCCAGCACCACCGGCGTGGGCTCCGCGAACACGTCGGGGACGAACCGTACCGTCACCGCCGTCAGGCCCAGGGACCGGGCTTCGCTCATGGCCCGCACCAGGTCCGCGGCCCGGGTCAGGCGCGCGGCCATCTCGCGGTCGCCCCCGGTCTGCCGCACGTGCCCATCCAGGAGGGCCACCGTGCGGTCCCGCAGGTCCAGCCACTGGGCGGTCCAGTCCCGTCCCTCGGCGGCGCGGGAGACGACCTGCCCGTGCAGGGCCACGCACTGCTGCCATTGACCGTCGAAGCGCCCGCGCCGTTCCCGTTCCCGGGCCAGGGCGCGGTCGGCCTGGTGCTCCGCCCAGCGCGCCAGGAAGGGGTGCTCCTGGGTGAGGGTCTCGATCCGCCAGGCGGCCGAGGTGCTGGTTTCGGCCAGGGCCGCGTGGAAACGTCCGGCCATCAGGGAATCCCGCCCGGCGTACAGGTGGCGGGGGATGCCCGGCGGGTCGGTGCCGGCGGCCAGGGCGGTCCTCGCCGCCTCGAAACGGATGCGTTCGAGGTAGTCGCCGTACCGCTCGCGGTCGAAGACCACCGCCGGATTGCGCTCGAGCGCCGCCAGGGCCTCGCCCGTGGCAGCCTGCCGGGCCAGGGTGCCGGCCCGTTCCAGGGCCGCGTAGAGTTCGAGGGTCCCGGCCAGCACGGGCGGCACGGCGCCGTCGTCGAAGCGCCCGGCCTGACGCCGCAGGTCGACCAGGACCTCCCGGACCCCGGGCGCGGGCCAGGTACCGTCGCCGAACGCCTCGGCGAAGGGCAGGTCCCTGGCCTCGGCCGTCCGTTCGGCCCGCTTGAGCCGCACCAGGGCGAAGGCCCCGTTGCGGTAGGCGCGGGTGGCGTCGCTGGCCGCGGGCGACACATGCTCGGCCGAGGCGAACAGGTTCTGCTCCCACTGGACGGACCACGCCTTGGCGGCGAAGGCCCCCAGCAGGCCGCTCATGCCCGTCACCTGCTGGCGCGCGGTGTGCATCCGCGGCCAGGCCGCGGCCGCCCCCACCTCCTGGCTCGCGGCAGCGAGGGCGGACCGGGCCGCGGCGCCCAGGGAATCGCGGCGGGAAGCGACCCGGGCGTCGTCCAGGGTGCCCAGGTCCTGCCAATCGACGCCGCCGGCGAGGGAGAACCAGGCCAGTTCGAGCCGGCGCAACTCCTGTTCCAGGATCCGGCCCTGGCCGGCCAGGGCCCGCAGCCGCTCGGCCTCCCGGTCCGGGCGGCCGCCCTGCTGGATGCCGTCGGCGGCGAGGGCCGTGAACAGGTCCACCTGCTGCAGCAGGGGACCGGCCGCCTCGGTCTGGAAGGCCAGTTTGATCCTGCGGCGGTCCTGGCCACCGCCGTGGGCCGTGCCCGCCTGCGCCACCGCCCCCAGCTTGCGCCGGTAGACCTCCCCCACGTCCACCACCTGCAGCAGCGTGGTCACGGCATGGTCGCCGGCGTCTTCGGTCTGGCGGAACCACCCGAAACGCTCGCCCAGGTAGGCGGTGATCGCCGGCATCTTCCACCAGCAGGCGACCGCCAGCAGCAGGCCGCACAGGGCCAGGGGCACGACCCGCTCCCGTCGGGGCCTGCGGCGCCCCGCCATCCGGTCGGGGCCGTCCGGGCTTCGGCCAGGGCGCACCTGGCCCGCGCCGAAGGTCGGCCCGGCC
>JACZKN010000290.1 GCA_014859985.1 Candidatus Krumholzibacteriia bacterium
GTGCAGCACCGTGTCGCAGCCGTGGCCGCGGGCGGCGGCGGCGAAGGCCTCGCCGCAGGCCCGGGTCGGCTCGTCGGTCAGCACCAGCACGGCGTCGGCCGGGACCAGGTCCAGGACGTGGATCATGGCGCCCAGAGCTGCCGCGGTCATGGCGGCGTCGGTCATGGCGGCGTCAGGTGGCACGAGCTTCCTCCCGGTAGCCGGTGGCGGCGGCAGCGTCCGCAGGCTGCGACCATGCCCCACGGCCCCGTCCCTGTCACGCGAGGATTCCGCTAACGCCCGGCCGCCGGCTGCCGATAACCGGGGCGGAATCGACAATCGGGCGGCAGCGTCGGCCCCGGCCCCGCCGCGCCCCGTACCAGCGAGGGAGGACCACCGTGAAGTGTCCCGCCTGTGGCCATGGGATGACCGAGACCGCCGTGCGCGGCATCAACGTGGACGTCTGCAAGGGCGGCTGCGGCGGCCTCTGGTTCGATTGGTTCGAGTTGAAGAAGGTCGACGAGGAGCACGAGTCCGTCGGCGGGGACCTGCTGCACGCGGCGCGCGATCCCCACGTGCAGGTGGACTACGCCGCCAGGCGCGATTGCCCCCGCTGCGACGGCATCGTGATGATGCGCCACTTCGCCAGCGTCAAGCGCGAGATCGAGGTGGACGAGTGCGCCCGCTGCGGCGGCTTCTTCCTGGACCACGGCGAGCTGAACCGCCTGCGCAGCCAGTACGGCAGCGAGGACGAGCGGCAGCAGGCGGCCGAGAGCCTGTTTGCCGAACTCTTCGACGCCGGCCTGGAGGATCTGCACGACGACAGCGAGGAGCAGGCCGAGCGCTCGCGCGCCTTCGCCCGCATCTTCCGCTTCGTGCTGCCCAGCCACTGGCTGCCCGGCAAGCAGAAGTGGGGCGCTTTCTAGCGTCCCGCGCCGCCCCCGAACGCCCATGCCTCCCCGGGCCGCGCCGCGGTCCGGGGAGGTTGCGGTCTGTTCCCCTTGAAACTAACGTGACTTCCGGATGCACCAGAAGCGGCGCCCCAAGGCGCCCGGCACCCTGGACGGCGGCCAAACGGCCGCGGCACACCGCAGGCGGGGGCACCTTGTTTCACGACGCCTACCACGGACCGCCCGGCGAGGACCGGGATCTCCCTGCACCACCGGGCGACGAACCCGGTGCGGCGGCGCCGGCGCCCGAGTGCGCGTCGGCCAAGACCGGCCACTTCACCCTGGAGGAGGTGACCGCCCTGGACAAGCCGTCCCGCTTCGACCTGGTGCGGCCCTGCGACATCCGGGGCATCCTGCACAGCCACAGCCGCTACTGCGACGGGGCGCACACCCTGGCCTCCATGGTGGAGACGGCCCGGGAGATCGGCCTGGAGTACCTGGGCATCAGCGACCATTTCCGTTCGGAGAACCATCGCGACGGCCTGGACGTGGCCGCGGTGCGGGCCCAGCGCCGGGAGATCGAGGCCCTGCGCGCCGACCTGGACGGCTTCGAGCTGCTGCAGGGCGTCGAGCTGGACGCCTGCCCCGACGGCAGCCTGCCGGTGGACGACGTGATCCTCGCCATGTTCGACTACGTGATCGTCTCGTTCCCCGAGAACGGCAGCTCCGGGAAGACGAGCCTGACCGACCGCGTGGTGCGGGTGGCGCGGCATCCCCGGGTCACCATCCTGGGCAAGCCGGTGGGCGACTTCATGCTGCGCAGCAGCAACGGGCTGCTGGACATGGAGGCCGTGATCGCGGCCGCGGCCGAGGGCGGCACCGCCGTGGAGATCAACGCCAACCCCCAATGCCCGGAGCTGGACTGGTCCTGGTGCCGCCGGGCGCAGGAGCTGGGCGTGGCCATGGCCATCAGCCCGGACGCCCACCGGGCGGCGCGCCTGGTCGACTACCGGCACGGCGCGCAGCTGGCCCAAAGCGGCGGCATCTGCTGCGCCAGCATCCTCAACACGCTCTCGGCGGGACAGCTGCGGCGCTACCTGGCCGACGGCGCCATGCCTGACGCCTGACCAGGACCGCAATCTCAGGTGGGAACCTTCACCAGATCGAACTTCGCGAGCATGGCCGCCAGGGTGGCCTTGTTGATGGGCTTGCTCAGGAAGTCGTCCATGCCGGCGGCGAAGCAGGCGCGCCGGTCGCCGCTGAGCACGTTGGCGGTCATGGCGATCACCGGCACCCGGGCCTTGGTGCCGGAGAGCTCGCGGATGCGGCGGGTGGCCTCGTAGCCGTCCATCTGCGGCATCTGGCAGTCCATGCAGACGAGGTCGAACTCCATGCCCTGCAGCAGGTCCAGGGCCTCGGCCCCGTTGGACGCCACCTCCACCGCGCAACCCAGCATCTTCAGCATGCCGACGGCGACTTTCTGGTTGAAGGGGTTGTCTTCCACCAGGAGGATGCGGGGCGCGTCCGGGGCCGAGGCCCTGGACCTGCTGCAGGGCATGGAGTTCGACCTCGTCTGCAT
>JACZKN010000291.1 GCA_014859985.1 Candidatus Krumholzibacteriia bacterium
CGCCTGGGCGGACGAGACGGGCGCGGCCGCCTGGGACGGGCGCGACGATCGCGGGCGCCCCGCGCCGGCGGGTGTCTACCTGGTGCACCTGCAGGCCGGGAACGAGGAGACGCGGCAGCGGCTGGTGCTGCTGCGCTGACATGCTGCGCTGACCGGCTCAGCCCGCCTGCCGCCGCCGCACCCGCCCCACCGCCGGCCCCAGCCACAGCCGCTGGTATGCCCGGTGCAGCAGGTCGTTCCGGGCGTTGAACCCCCGCGAGGGGTCGGCGCGGAAGCGCGCGAGGTCGGCCGCCAGGGCCACGGCGCCGTAGGCCTCCACCTGCCGCGGGAACAGCTCGTCCCGGACCCAGGCGTAGAGCTCCTGCTCCCCTTCGACCAGCGCGGCCAGGCGCGCCCGGGTCGCCGGCTCGGCCAGCAGCTGCCGGGCCAGGTCGTTGGCGCCGGCGGTGTTCTCCCGGCGGTAGGCCGGGTTCAGCTCCGGCGCCGCCAGCCTGCACAGCAGCAGCAGCGACTCGTCGAAGCGCTCGAGCAGCCCCACGAAGACGCCATGCCGTTCGATCGCCGCGATGGCCGCCTGCGGGTCGCCGTCGCGGCTGAAGTACTTGGCCTGCAGTTCCCGGGGCTCGTGCCAGCGGCACCAGCCGTCCAGGTCCAGGGGCCCCGGCACCGTCGCGCGGTGGAACTGGTAGTGCGAAGCCATGCGCGCCACCGGCTCGCGCAGGAAGGCGAAGTAGCGCACCGGCCGTACGTCGTGCAGGCCCGACCACAGGGTCACGGCGTGGCCGCCGATCGCCTGCATGAACGGGCAGAGGCGGCGCAGGCGCCGGAAATCGTCCAGGTCGTAGGTGGCGATGGCCAGCGGCCGGCCCGCCTCGCCCGGCCGCAGCGGCGGCCGCCAGGGGATGGCGTGGCAGTAGGACACGCCGTAGCTGCTGCGCAGCATGGTCTCGACCGAGCGTCCGCCGGTCTTGGCGATGTGCAGGAAGGCCAGCAGCGGCCGGGTCATGCGGCGCCCGACGGCGCGCCGCGGAAGCCTTCGGGATTCGCGTCCTGCCAGCGCCAGTGGTCCGCGCACATCTCGGCGATGCCGCGGTCCGCCTTCCAGCCCAGCACCCGGGCCGCGAACGACGGGTCGGCGTAGCAGGTGGCGATGTCCCCCGGCCGCCGGCCCACCACCTTGTAGGGAACCTTGCGCCCCGACGCCGCCTCGGCGGCGGCCACCATCTCCAGCACCGAGTAGCCCCGGCCGGTGCCCAGGTTGATGGGCGTGCAGCCGGGGAGGTTCTCCAGCCGGCCGATGGCCGCCACGTGGCCGGCGGCCAGGTCCACCACGTGGATGTAGTCGCGCACGCCGGTGCCGTCGGGGGTCGGGTAGTCGTCGCCGAAGACCTGCAGCTCGGGCAGCCGGCCCACCGCCACCTGCATCACGTAGGGCATCAGGTTGTTGGGCAGGCCCCGGGGATCCTCGCCGATCCGGGCGCTGGGGTGGGCGCCCACGGGATTGAAGTAGCGCAGCAGCACCGCCCGCCAGGCCGGGTCCGCCTCGCAGAGGTCGTGCAGGATCTTCTCGATGAACAGCTTGGTGCGGCCGTACGGGTTGGTCGCGGTCAGGGGGAACTCCTCGGTGATGGGCACCCGGGCGGGGTCGCCGTACACGGTGGCTGAGGACGAGAACACGATGCTGCGCACGCCGTGCTCGACCATCACCTCCAGCAGGGTGAGGGTGCCGGTGACGTTGTTCTCGTAATAGCGCAGGGGCACCTGGACGCTCTCGCCCACGGCCTTCAGGCCCGCGAAATGGATCACCGCGTCGAAGTCGTGGCGGGCGAAGACGCCGCCGAGGGCCTCGCGGTGGCGGACGTCCACGCGGTTGAACTCCAGCGTGCGGCCGGACAGCTCACGCACCCGGCGCAGGCTCTCCTCGCTGGAGTTCTCCAGGTTGTCGACCACGACCACGTCGTGGCCCGCGCCGAGCAGCTCGACGCAGGTGTGGCTGCCGATGTAACCGGCGCCGCCGGTCACGAGGATCCTGCTCATGCTCTCTCCTTGCGACCCGCGGCGCCGGTTGCGTGCGGGCTACGACCGGCCCACCTCGTAGGCCGAGAGGGCGGCCATGTTCACGATCTCGGTCACCGACGAATGGACGTTCACCAGGTTGATCGGGTGCTTCAGGCCGTAGAGCAGGGGCCCGATGACCTCGCGCTGGCCCAGGCGCCCCACCAGCTTGAACGCGATGTTGGCGCTCTGCAGGTCGGGGAAGACCAGCACGTTGGCCTGGCCCGCGACCTCGCTGTCCGGGACGGCAAGGTCGCTCTGACCGGCCATGACCGCCACATCGGCGTGCATCTCGCCGTCGACCCGCAGCTCGGGATGCTCCCGCTTGAGGATCTGCACGGCCTCGCGCACCATCCGGCTCTCGGGCCGGTTGTTGTCGCCGAAGTTGGAGAACGAGACGTAGGCCACGACCGGCTCGAGGTTGAAGTGGCGGGCCACCGCCGCGGCCATCCGGCCGATCTCCGCCAGTTCGCGGCTGTCGGGCTTGTAGCTGACCGTGGTGTCGGCGAAGATGTAGACCTTGCCCTCCACCAGCAGCACGTGCATGCCCACGACCTTGCTGACGCCGTCGTTCAGTTCGGCCATGGGCAGCACCACGCGCAGGGTGTCGACGTAGGAGCGGTCGGCGCCGCAGACCATGCCGTCGGCATCGCCGCCGCGCAGCATCATCACGCCGTGGTGCACCGGCCGCTGCACGAGGCGGCGGGCCTTGACGAGGTCCCAGCCCTTGCGGGCCCGCAGCCGGTACAGGTGCTGGGCCATCTCCTCCAGGTTGGGGCAGCTGGTGGGATCCATGACGGTGACCCGGCCGGGATCCAGGCCGATGGCCTCGGCCTTCGCCCTGATCACCTCGGGATCGCCCAGCAGGAAGGGCCGGCACAGGTTCTCGTCCACGGCGATGCGGCAGGCCTCCAGCACGCGGTCGACCTCGCCCTCGGCGAAGACGATGCGCCGGGGCTCGGCCTTGGCCTTGGAGCGGATCGAGTGCATCACCATCAGGCTCTTGCTGGTCATCCCCTCCAGGCGCGCGCGGTAGGCCTCCCAGTCGGTGATGGGCTGGCGCGCCACGCCGGTCTCGCAGGCCGCCTTGGCCACGGCCAGGGCCTCGGACGCCAGCACGCGGCTGTCGAAGGGCTTGGGGATGATGTAGTCGGGCCCGAACTCGAACTGCTGGCCGCCGTAGGCCGCGGCCACCTGGGCCGGCACCGGCTGGCGGGCCAGCTCGGCCAGGGCGTAGGCCGCCGCCAGCTTCATCTCCTCGTTGATGCCGGTGGCGCGCACGTCCAGCGCCCCGCGGAAGATGAAGGGGAAGCCCAGCACGTTGTTGACCTGGTTGGGGAAGTCGCTGCGGCCGGTGGCCATGATCAGGTCGTCGCGGGCGGCCTTGGCGTCGTCGTAGGTGATCTCCGGGTCGGGGTTGGCCATGGCGAAGACGATGGGCTTCTTCGCCATCGAGCGCACCATGTCCTGGCTGACCAGGCCGGCCACCGAGCAGCCGTAGAACACGTCGGCGCCCTTCATGGCGTCGGCCAGGTTGCGCGCCTTGGTCTCGACCGCGAAGTACTCCTTGTACTTGTTCATGCCCTCCTTGCGGCCCTTGTAGCAGACGCCCTTGCTGTCGACGAGCATGATGTTGCCGCGGGGCACGCCCAGGACCTCGGCGAACTTGGCGCAGGCGATGGCCGAGGCGCCGGCGCCCGACACCACGACCTTCAGCTTGCCGATCTCCTTGCCCTGCAGCTTGGCGGCGTTGATCAGCGCCGCACCCGAGATGATGGCCGTGCCGTGCTGGTCGTCGTGGAAGACCGGGATGTTCATGGTCTTCTTGAGCACCTCCTCGATGTGGAAGCACTCGGGAGCCTTGATGTCCTCGAGGTTGATGCCGCCGAAGGTGGGCTCGAGCAGCTGGACGGTCCGGATGACCTCCTCCGGGTCCTCGGTCGCGAGGTTGATGTCGAAGACGTCCACGCCGGCGAAGCGCTTGAACAGGACGCCCTTGCCCTCCATCACCGGCTTGCCCGCCAGGGCGCCGATGTTGCCCAGGCCCAGCACCGCCGTACCGTTGGAAACGACCGCCACCAGGTTCCCGCGGTTGGTGTAGAGGTAGGCGTCTTCGGGATTGGCGGCGATGGCCTCGCAGGGCACCGCGACGCCCGGCGAGTAGGCCAGGGACAGGTCGCGCGCGGTCAGGCAGGGCTTGGTGGGAACGACTTCCGTCTTGCCGGGGCGTCCTTCGCGGTGGTACGCGAGGGCGTCATGATCGCGGATCGCCATGACTGATACCTTTCTTCGGGGGGAGCACCCGCTTGGCTGTTAACGCTATCGAGGGTCGTACACGGAGGGCCGCTTGTCCAGTAGCCAACGCCAACAATCGCAGGAAGATAGGACAAATCCGGTAGTGTCGGGGGGACCCCCGCGGCGACCGGGACTCGCAATCCCGTGCATTATTGCGTACCTATGGGACGCGGGGGGCGCCCGCCCACGGCGGGTTCCGCAGACCAGCGACGAGGATGAAACGAGGGCCACCTGGCCGGCCCCATGCCCGGGAGCTTCTTCATGCCCATCAGCCCCGTCCGCGCGCCGCGCCTGGACGTCGGCCAGGCCGACGCCAAGCGCGAGGAGATCCGCGCCTACTTCCACGCCACCTGGGAGACCTACGAGCGCCTGTTCGCCGTGATGGCCGCCGACGAGGCCTGGTACCGCCGCGCCGACCCGCTGCGCCACCCCCTGATCTTCTACCTGGGCCACACGGCCTGCTTCTTCGTCAACAAGCTGGTGCTGGCCAGGTTCACGGCCGGGCGGGTCAATCCGCGCTTCGAGTCCATGTTCGCCATCGGCGTGGACGAGATGAGCTGGGACGACCTGGACGGCGGCAACTACGAGTGGCCACCCGTGGCCGAGGTGTGGGAGTACCGACAGCAGGTGCGCGCGGTCGTCGACCGGGTCATCGACGAACTGCCGCTGGAGCTGCCCATCGGGTGGGACTCGCCCTTCTGGGTCGTCATGATGGGCATCGAGCACGAACGCATCCACCTGGAAACGAGCTCGGTGCTGATCCGCCAGCTGCCCCTGGAACTCGTGCGGACCTCGCCGGACTGGCCGGTCGGCGACCGCAGCGGTCCCGCGCCCGCCAACGAGCTGCGGGACGTGCCCGGCGGTGTCGTGGTCCAGGGCAAGCCCCGGGGCCACCACTATTACGGCTGGGACAACGAGTACGGCCGGATCGAGACCCGGGTGGCTCCGTTGCGGGCCTCCCGCTTCCTGGTCAGCAACGGCGAGTTCAAGGAGTTCATCGACGCCGGCGGCTACGGCGAACCGCGGTACTGGACCGAAGAGGGCTGGGGCTGGCGCAGCTACCTGGACCCCCGCCACCCCCGCTTCTGGGTACCGGCAGGCGACGCCTGGCGCCTGCGCTGCCTCGCGCAGGAAATCCCCATGCCCTGGAACTGGCCGGTGGAGGTCAACCAGCTGGAGGCCAAGGCCTTCTGCAACTGGAAGGCCGCGGCGACGGGCCGGCCCGTGCGCCTGCCCACCGAGGCCGAATGGTACCGCCTGCTCGAACACAGCGGACTCGGCGACATGGACGCCTGGGACAGGGAGCCCGGCAACCTGAACCTGGCCGGCCCCGCCTCGAGCGTGCCGGTGGACCAGCACGTGCACGCCGGCTTCGGCGACGTGGTGGGCAACGTCTGGCAGCACACCGAGACCCCGATCACGGGCTTCCCGGGCTTCGCGGTGCACCCGCTGTACGACGACTTCTCCACGCCCACCTTCGACCACAAGCACAACCTGATCAAGGGCGGCAGCTGGATCTCGACCGGCAACGAGGCCCAGCGGGACAGCCGCTACGCCTTCAGGCGCCACTTCTACCAGCACGCCGGCTTCCGCTACGTGGAGTCCGAGCAGCCGGTCGTGATCCGCGAGGACGTCTACGAGACCGACGCCCTGGTGAGCCAGTACTGCGAGTTCCACTACGGCGACGAACGCTTCGGCGTGCCCAATTTCCCGGCGCGCTGCGCCGAGTTGTGCCGGGAGCTGGCCGGCAACCGGCGCGTCCGCCGGGCCCTGGACCTGGGCTGCGCCACCGGGCGCGCCACCTTCGAGCTGGCGCGGTTCTGCGACCACGTGACGGGCATCGACTTCTCGGCCCGCTTCATCAAGGTGGGCCACGAGCTGCAGGAGACCGGCCGCATCCGCTACGTCGTGCCCGACGAAGGGGAGCTCGTCTCGTACCACGAGCGGACCCTCGCCGGTTTCGGGCTGGACGGCGTGCGGCGGAAGGTGGAATTCTGGCAGGGCGACGCCCACAACCTGAAGCCGCAGTTCAAGGACTACGACCTGGTGCTGGCGGCCAACCTGATCGACCGGCTGTACGAGCCCCGGCGCTTCCTGGACCTGATCCGCGGGCGCCTGCGGCCGGGCGGCCTGCTGGTCCTGTTGTCGCCCTACACCTGGCTCGAGGAGTTCACGCCGCGGGACAAGTGGCTGGGCGGCTTGAAGGTGGACGGGGAGAACCTCACCACCCTCGACGGGCTGCGGCGCGCGCTGGAGCCGCGCTTCCGCCTGCTGGAGGCGCCCCGGGACGTGGAGTTCGTGATCCGCGAGACCGCGCGCAAGCACCAGCACACCGTCAGCCAGATGACGGTGTGGGCACGGACCGACTGAACGGGAGACGCCATGCGCCGCATGCTGCCGATCGCGCTGCTCGTGCTGTTCGGGCTGTTCGTGGCCGCCACGGCGGCCGCCGTCGCCCATGGCCAGGACGACGCCGGACCCTTCGCCCAGGGCCGCAAGCGGGTCGGCCTGTACGCGGGCGCCGGCTCCGGCTTCGGCAACAACTACTTCATCGTGGGCGGCGGCCTGGGGTACTTCGTGGCCCCGGGCCTGGAAGCCGGCGTGGACTACGAAGCCTGGATCGGCGACGACCCCTCCACCCAGAAGGTGACCCCGCAGCTGCGCTACGTGTTCTGGAAGGCCGACCCGGTCAAGCCCTACCTGGGCGCCTTCTGGCGGCACACCTGGCTGGGCGACGGCTGGCCCGACTACGATTCCTGGGGCGGGCGCCTCGGCATCGCCTACCGCTCCGGCGGCAACTACCTGGCCGTGGGCGTCGTGCACGAGCGCTACCTCGACAACGACCGCATCGATTTCGACGGCGGCAGCGACACCTACCCCGAGGTGGCGCTCTGGCTCTCGTTCTGACGGAGGGACGACACCCGTGACCGACGCGCCCCGCGAACCCGCCATCCGCGTGCTGATGATGCCCCGGGACACCAACCACCGCGGCACCATCTTCGGCGGGGTCGTCCTCAGCCACATCGACCAGGCCGGCGCCGTGGGCGCCCTGAAGGCGGGCTGCGCCCAGGTGGTGACCGTGGCCATGGACAAGGTCGAGTTCCACCAGCCGGTGATGGTGGGCGACCTGGTCAGCTTCTACGCCGAGATCCTGCGCAAGGGCAGGACCTCGGTGACGGTGCGGGTCGAGGTGGAGGCGTTGCGGCGGGCCACCGGCGACAAGGTGACCGTGACCTCCGCCGACGTCACCTTCGTGAACGTGGACGACGCGGGGCGGCCGGTTCCGCTGCCGCGCTAGCGGGTGTAGAGCACCTCCAGGCGCGGCCGCTTGGCCACCTCGGCCTCGGACCGGGAGTAGTAGGACGTCCAGTAGCCGGGCGAATCGAGCCGCAAGCTCAGCAGGTCGTCGCCGGCGGCCTCGGCCGCCACGAGCGCCCTGAGCTGGGCCGTCCGGTTGGTTCCCACCTTGTCCACCGGCGGATCGCTTCCGTACCACAGCCACCAGTAGCCGACGTGCTCGGCCGCCGCGGAGGGCGCGTTGGCGGAGGACAAGGTCGCCTCGGTCCAGGAGTCGTCCGCCACGTGGCGCGTGTACACGTTCCCGTCGCCGCCGTAGGCATAGCCCTGCCGGGCGGTCAGGACCAGCTGCGCGGCATGAACCCGGGCGCCGTCAGGCACGCCGGCGAGATCGAACTTCAGGAACGTCATGTAGTCGCTTGTGGAGACAACCAGGTAGGGCCCGGTGGCCGGCGCCTGGGGGTCATGGCTGCTGTGGTTGACGAATGCGTCCGCGAGCGGCTGCAGGCTCAGACGATGGCCCCTGGCGTACTCGATCTCCAGGCGCGGCTCGTCGTCGACCAGGCCGTGGTTCGCCGACCGGAACGACAGGGCGGTGCTGCTGGTCACGCGCAGGGAGACGACCCGGTTTCCGTGGTGCCAGTCGGCGCTGATCTTGTCGAGGCCCGTGGCGGCGGTGACGACGACGTCCCGGGTGGCACCCGCCGCGAGGGCGTCCACGTCGCTCGAGCCCAGGGTCCCGTCGGGCGCGGCGGGGGGGTTGTTCGCCGTCGCGTCGGTCTCGGTCCAACCGTCGTCGGGCAGGTACTCCACCGTGACGGTGCCCGCGGCGGCGGCCGTCGCCGCCGTCTGGGACAGGTGCAGCCGCAGGCCGGTCACGACGGCATCCGGGTCGAGGGCGGCGAGGGAGAACTTCAGGTAGGTCGTCCTGCCGGCACCCGTGTTCAGCACCGTGTCGTTGCCGTGGGCCTGGTTCGGGTTGGCCGTGTCGGTGTAGGTGTCCGCCTGGACGGCAAGGTCCTGGCCCATCGTCTCGGCAGGGGTGGGGCTGACGCCGTCGTCGCCGCCGCAGCCGGCGGCAAGGCCGGTCAGGACGATCAGGACGGCGGCAATCGCCGCGGTGCCGGTCGGCGGATACGTGGTCGTCATGGCCTCGGGGCTCCTTTGTTCGGGCACGCAGGGGTGAACCGCGGAAACAGATCCGCCCATTCCTGAGTTCGAATGCGGAATACCCGCCGATCGTGCGCAAAGAAAAGCTACCCGCGGGAACCATATCGGATATGCTCGGTTGGGTATGCGGCACCCCACCGACAAGGAGAGAGCCCATGTTCAGGACGATCGGAGCCCTTGCTGCGGCCTGGGCCCTGGGCGGCGGCCCGGCGGCCGCCGCCACGTTGGGCAGCGCGGTCGAATCGGACGACGAACTCGAGGTGGTGATCCGTCCGCCCGGCCACTCGCCGTACGCGAGAGCGGCGCCCGGGCTGGGGTAGTCCATGACCCGGTGGAAGGTGCGCCGCGGATCGTCGGGTGCGCGCACCGCCGACGAGTGGTCGTCGACGCGCCCGTAATCGGTCTCGCGCGCCAGCGGGGTGTCGGTGACGGTGACCTCGGGCACCGGCAGTCCGGCCCGCTGCGCGTCCGACGTCAAAACCATGGGGCCCAGGGGCTTTCGTCCCATCAGGCGCCGGCGCTCGTCGATTCGCAGCAGGGATTCAGGTCCACCGTCGATGCGGGGCATGGTGTCGGCGTCGGCCAGGTAGGGCTGGGTCGGGGTAGTGCCCGTCACCCGGTAGATCTCGATCGCCGGGTAGCGCGGCCGCAGGCCACTGTCGGAGACGAAGCCGTCCAGCATGCCGGGACCGACTG
>JACZKN010000292.1 GCA_014859985.1 Candidatus Krumholzibacteriia bacterium
GGCCGGGCTCGCTCCGCACGGCCACCGCACCGCCGTGGGCCCGCGCCACCCCGCGCACCATCGGCAGGCCGAGCCCGCGCCCGGTGAACTTGGTGGAGTAGAAGGGGTCGAAGATGGAGTCGATCTGGTCGGCCGACATGCCGCAGCCCGTGTCCCGCACCGCGAGCACGACGTAATCCCCGGGCGCGACGTTCTCGGCCGCGAACACGAGGCCGGCCCGGTCCGGCCCCAGCCTGCGGGCCGTCGTCGACACGGTGACCGTGCCCCGGCCCTCGCGCAGCGCCTCGGCGGCGTTGGTCACCAGGTTGACCACCACCTGGCGCAGCTGCGAGGCGTCGGCCAGGACCGCCGGCACGTCCGGCGAGAGCTCGAAGCGCAGGTCGGCCTTGCGGCTGATGGTCGCCCGCAGCAGCGCCTCCAGGTCCAGCACCAGCTCGTCCAGGCGCAGACGCTCCATGGCGTAGTCGCCGCGGCCGGCGTAGGCCAGCATCTGCCGGCACAGTTCCGCCGCCTGCCGCGCCGCCTTGTCGATGGCCGTCAGCGTCGTCTGCAGCTCGTTCCCGTAGGGGCCGCCCATGAGCGCCAAGTCGGCGTTGCCGAGGATGGTCTGCAGGAGGTTGTTGAAGTCGTGGGCGATGCCGCCGGCCATCACCTCCAGGCTCTCCAGTTTCAGGGCGTGGAGCAGGCGCTGGTCCATGACGCGCTGCAGCCGCGCGGCCTCCAGGCGCTCGCTCATGTCCATGAAGATGCAGTGGGTGCGCAGGAAGCCGCCGGACGCGTCGGTGGCGATGGTGCCGTTGAGCTCGACCGGCACCACGGAGCCGTCCTTGCGGATCAGCTCGAAGTCGGCGCTGGCGACGCGGCCCGTGTTCTTGAAGCGCGCGAAGCGGTCGTCCAGCAGCAGCTGGGAGGTGGGGGTCAGGAACTCGCCCACGTGCCGGCCGAGGACCTCGTCCTCGGTGTAGCCCAGCAGGTCGAGCCAGGCGGCGTTGACGCGCAGCAGACGACCCTGGCCGTCCAGGGACTGGTACGGCAGCGGGGCCTTGTCGAACAACTCCCGCAGGAACTGATGGTCGCGGAGATCGTCTTCGGGCATGGGCGCCGTCCCCGGGAAACGAGGGGGGGGGGCAGATCGATATGAGGCAAGCCTAAGGGAAACCTGCATAGGATTGCAACCGATTCCTTGGCCGGCTGCATGGCCGCAGCTCGGGATTCACCAGATGCCCTGCTCCCTGAGCTGCCGCTCCGCCACCTCGTCCCAGCCCCGGTTGGCCGCCGGGCTGGCCGGGCTGGGGTGCAGCACCACGCCCACGCGGGGCGCGCCCGGAACACCGTCCAGCACGGCCGCCAGCTTGGCCCTGGCGAAGCCGCCTACACCGACAACCCATTGCGGTTCATAGATTTCCAAGACAGTGCGCAAGCGCCGGTCGCAGGCCGCGAACAGGGGTGCAGCCTCGGCCGCGGGCAGCTTGTCGGGGGTGCGGTTGCGGCCGCTCTCTTCCATGAACACCAGGGGGCAGTAGTTCAGGACGAAGTGCTCGGCGAAGAAGCGCTCGGGGGGGCCGAAGCGGGCAGCGAAAAAACCCCACAGGCGGCGTCCGCTGACCTCGCTGCGGGGGCAGTCCAGGCCCTGCACCGGGCGCTTGGGGTGCTCGCCGGCCGGTCGGCGCACCCGGCCGCGCAGGCCCAGCCAGTCCCTGACCGCCGCCACCTCGCCGAACGGCACGCCGGTCTGGGCCATGCCCCAGGGCCCGGGGTTCATGCCCAAAAAGAGCACCCGCCGCGGCGAGGCGCCCCAGGTGCGCACCCAGCTCTCGTGCAGGTCCCAGGCGTAGTCCAGGGGGTTGGTCACGTGGGTCACCGGATCGCCGAAGGCCAGGGCCGAGGCTTCTTCCCGCAGCGCCGCGGCGGCCGCCAGCACCCGGTCGGCGAAGGTCCCGCCGCGGGCCACGCTACCAACTCCCGGCGTAGGCCAGCTCGCCCGCACCGGCCTCCCGTTCCCGCAGCCACCAGCGGCGTTGCAGCATCTGCCGCAGGTGCAGGATGTCGTGGGCGCACCAGGCGTGCAGCAGGCGGCGGGCGGGCATCGGTCCCAGCTGGGGATGCGGGTAGGTGTTATCCCAGGCAGGGTCTTCCAGGCGGCGCAGCCAGTCCAGGTTGGCGCGGCGGGCGGCCAGGAAGATCTTCAGCACCGCGTCGGGATCCTGGCGGTTGTAGGCGCGGGCCACGACCCAGCCGGGGGGATCGATGGGCGGCCAGGGCCGCTGCGGGTCCTCCAGGGTCAGGCGCAGGCGCAGGGGGAAGTCCTCGCGCTCCTCGTCGGCCAGGTGGTGCAGGATCTCCAGCAGGGACCAGGCCTCCGGCGCCGGCCGGGCGCGCAGGGCCTCGGCGGGCAGGCCGGCCAGCAGGGCGGGCACGGCGGTCGCGGCGACCTCCAGGTCGCGGATGGCGTCGGCGAGCAGGGGCATGGGACGACTCCTGTTGGCGGGTTCCAACCTCGGGGGATCTGGGGTAATCTAGGCCATCGACCGGTCGCTGTCCCCAGCTTTCCCCGACCCGGAGGAACCCCATGCGCCGCCTGCTGCCGCTGCTGTCCGCCTGCGCCGTGCTGGCCGCCTGCACGGGCGCCCAGCCCCCCGCCGACCTGGTCCTGCACGGGGGCCGGGTGCTGACCCTGGACGACAAGGGACCGCAGGACGCCACGGCGGTGGCCGTGCGCGCCGGGCGCATCGTGGCCGTGGGCGGCGACGCGGCGGCCCTGGACCTGCGGGGTCCGGACACCGAGGTGGTGGACCTGGCCGGCGCCGTGGTGGTGCCCGGCTTCTGCGACAGCCACGCCCACCTCTACGGGCTGGGCAAGGCCCTGGCGCAGATCGACCTGGTGGACGCAGGCTCGGCCGAGGAGTGCGCCGGAAGGGTCGCCGCCGCCATGGCCGCCGCCCCCGGCGACGCCTGGCTCGAGGGCCGCGGCTGGGACCAGAACGACTGGCCGGACCGGGCCTGGCCCACGCGGCAGCAGCTGGACGCGGTCACCGGCGATCGTCCCGCCTATCTGCGCCGCATCGACGGCCACGCCGCCTGGGCCAACAGCGCGGCCCTGGCCGCGGCGGGCGTGAACCGGGACACCCCCGACCCCGACGGCGGCCAGATCCTGCGCGACCCGGCCGGCGAACCCACGGGCGTGCTCATCGACAACGCCGCCGACCTGGTGGCCGCGGTCATCCCCGCGCCCGATCCCGCCGAGCGCCGCCGCCGCGTCGGCCTGGCCATGGACCACTGCGTGACCCACGGCATCACCGCGGTGCACGACGCGGGCATCTCCTGGGACGAGCTGGCCCTCTACCGCGAGTTGGCCGACCGCGGCGCCCTGAAGCTGCGCTACTACGGCATGCTCAACGACGAGCCGGCGACCCTGGACTCGGCCTTCGCCCACGGCCCCGTGACCGGGGCCGACGGGATGCTGACCGCGCGCTGCGTCAAGCTCTACGCCGACGGCGCCCTGGGCAGCCGCGGCGCCCTGCTGCTGGACGACTACGCCGACCAGCGGGGCCACCGCGGCCTGGCGGTCACCCCCCACCGCCACCTGGCCGAGGTGGTCCTGCGCGCGTCCGCCGCCGGCTTCCAGGTCGGGACCCACGCCATCGGCGACGCCGCCAACCGCCTGGTGCTGGACCTGTACGCCGAGCTTCTGGCCGCCCTGCCGCCGGGCGACCGCCGCTGGCGCGTCGAGCACGCCCAGATCCTGGATCCGGCGGACATCCCGCGGTTCGCCGAGCTGGGCGTGATCGCCGCCATGCAGCCGGTGCACTGCACCAGCGACATGGACTGGGCCGGCGAGCGGTTGGGCGAAGAGCGCCTGGCGGGGGCCTACGCCTGGCGCTCGCTGATCGAGAGCGGCGCCCACGTCTGCGCGGGCACCGATTTCCCGGTCGAGCGCGCCAGCGCCCTGGCCGGCCTCTACGCCGCGCGTACGCGGCAGCACCCGGACGGCACGCCCCTGGGCGGATGGCAGCCCCAGGAGCGGCTGGACGGGCTCACCGCGCTGCGGACCTACACGCAGGAAGGCGCCTACGCGGCGTTCATGGAGGACGAGCTGGGCATGGTCAGGAAGGGCTTCCGGGCGGACCTGACGGTGCTGGGCGGGGACCCCGTCGCGTGCGAGCCGGCCGAACTGCTGGACATGCCGGTGGTCATGACCGTGGTGGATGGGAGGGTCGTCCACCGCTGACCAGGCGCGGCGCCGGAATTGAATGGCGTGCGTCAATTTCATGCGGGGAGCATCCCCGCCGAATTCGCTGGATCCCCCCTGCGGTCCCGCCGTATTGTCCTACCCTTGACGTATGAGTACCCCTGCCCGCCGCGCGGCCTGGAACGCGGGGGCATCACCGCCGGTGCCTTCCGGCTCTCCATCGCGAAGCGAGGTCGACATGCACGAGCGCAACCAGCGCGGCCGGCTGCCCCTGGCGGGGATGCTGCTGGTCGCGGCCGCGGGGCTAACCGGGACGGCGCTGGCCGAAACCCCCGAGTTCGACGCGGCGCTGCAGCGCGCCGCCGCCGAGGACAAGCCCCTGGTCCTGGACTTCCACACCGACTGGTGACCGAGCTGCAAGGTGTTCGCCCGTGCGGTGAACGAAGACCCCACGATCCAGGCCGCCATCGCGACCGCGATCCTCCACCAGATCGATTGCGAAAAAGGCGAGGGCATCGCACTGGCCGAGCGCTACGGCGTGCGCGGCTACCCCACCTTCAAGATGGTCGACGGCGAGGGCGTGGAGCTCGAGCGCTGGATCGGCTACGACGGTCCCGAGGCGTGGGCCGCGCTGGTCGCCGCCGGCGTGGCGGACCGGCGCACCCTCGAGGCCAAGGCCGAGGCCTACCAGACCCAGCCCACCGCCCTGCTGGCCCGCTCCCTCGGCAACGCCGCGGCCACGGAATACGACTGGAAGGGCTCTGTCGACTACTTCAGGGCCGCGGCCGACCTCGACCCCGCAAGCGCCGCGGACTACGAGGAGAGCATCGTCAGCTACACCTTCTACGGCACCCGCGGCGACGAGCCGGCCTTCGGTCTGGACGACCTGACCGCCGCGGCGCGGCCGGCCTTCGACCGCGAGGGCCAGACCCCGCAGGGCAAGCTCATGCTGGCTTCCATGGTGACCACCGTGGCCCGCGGCGCCGGCCGGCCCGAGGTGGCCGTGCCCTACCTGCGCGACGCCATGGCCGCCACCGCCGGGACCACGGACGCGGAATTGGCCAAGTCCCGCGCCCGCCTCGAGGTGGACCACGCCCTCTTGGTGGAGAACGACTCCGCCAAGGCCGTCACGCTCAAGAAGGGCACCATGCCGGAAGGGTGGCTGGACGATGCGAACCGGCTCAACAGCTTCGCCTGGTGGTGTTTCGAGAACCAGGTGAACCTGCAGGAGGCCGAGCAGATGGCCCTCAAGGGCGTCGAACTGGCCCAGTCGGACGAGCAGCGGGCCTCCATCCTGGACACCGCCGCGGAGATCGGCAACCTGCTGGGCAACTGCGACGAGGCCATCGCCCGGATCACCCGCGCCATCGCGCTGGATCCGGAGAACTCCTTCTACAAGGAGCAGTTGACCAAGTTCGAGCAGGCGAAGGCGGAGCAGAAAGGCTGACCCCTTTCGCTCGGACCGGACCGGCGCAGCGACGGCGGAAGACCGGTTTCCTTGGGGGGACCGGCCTTCCGGCATTTCCGCCCCGCGGCATTTCCACCCCGCGGCCATGGCCGACGAAACTGATCCTCTTTGTCAAATCGTGGCAAATCCTGTATAATGGCACCGATCCCCCGGCGCGCCCCACCCGCCCGCAGTCCTTGCGGGGGCCGTCCCGGCCGGGTCCGTTCGCCCTGAGCCGCCCGCTCCGACCCGCGAGGTGCATCGCATGAATCGCTTCGTCCTTCTGACCGGCCTGGCGGTAGTTGCCGCCGCCGTGGCCGTCCTGCTGTTCGTCGGCGCCGACCGCGGCGGCGACGCCCCCGAGCCCTGGCTGGTCGCCGAGCAGGCCCGCCTGCAGAAGCAGCTCCAGCACGCCGCCCCCGGCAGCGACCGCGCGTTCAAGGCGCAGATGAAGCTGGACCGGCTGGACGCCTGGCAGGAGGGGCGCCCCCAGTCCGGCTTCCCCGACGAGTTCGCCCGGGTGCTGTGGGAGATGAAGGTGCCCGCCGACCGCACCACCCCCGAGTACGAGCCGGGCTACGTGGTGCGCGAGCTGGCCAAGGCCCGGCGCACGGCCGTGCGCCCGGAGAAGGCGCTGATCTGGGACAGCCGCGGCCCCGGCAACGTGGCCGGCCGCGCCCGGGGGATCATCGTCGATCCCGACGACCCGACCCAGCTGACCTGGTTCATCGCCGCCGTGGGCGGCGGCGTCTGGAAGACCGGGGACGGCGGCGCCACCTGGCGCCAGCTCATGGACGACCTGCCCACCCTGGCGGTGCAGTCCATCGCCATGGATCCCCTGGACCACGACGTGATCTACGCCGGCACCGGCGAGAGCTTCTTCAACGTGGACACCATGAACGGCAACGGGATCTTCAAGTCCACGGACCGCGGCGAGACCTGGGCCCCGCTGGCTGCGACCCTGGGCGACCCGCGCTTCAACAACGTGTCGCGCATCATCGTCTCGCCCGATTCGGCGGGCGTGGTGGTCGCCTCGGCCACCACCGGCGCCTACAAGGCGGCGCTGTACCCCACCAGCAGCATCTTCCGCTCCCGCGACGGCGGCACCACCTGGACCGAGGTGCACAACGAGACCGGCACCGACTCCTTCGGTGGCCCGCGCATCCTGCAGCTGGTGGCCGATCCCACGGACTTCGACGTGCAGTACGCCACCGTGTTCGGCGCCGGGATCCTCAAGTCCACGGACCACGGCTGGACCTGGTCCTACGTGAACACCGGCATCGCCGACTTCAGCGGCCGCTTCGAGCTGGCCATCTCGCCCGTCAACAACCAGTACCTCTACGCGTCGGCCGAAGGCGCCTCCCACAGCGAGCTGTGGGTGTCTTGGAACGGCGGCGCCACCTGGAGCGAGACCTTCGAGAGCGGCTCCGAGCGCAACTGGCTGGGCGCCCAGGGCTGGTACGACAACACCATCGTCTGCCACCCCACCGACGCGCGCATCGTGTACGTGGGCGGGCCCGAGCTGTGGCAGATCACCCTGGCCAGCGTCGGCTCCACCTCGCGCACCACCACGCGCCTGGCCAGCTACTCGTTCCCCCACCCGGACCACCACGACCTGAAGATCGTGCAGCCCATGGGCGGCGACTGGTTCCTGCTGGGCACCAACGACGGCGGCATCACCCGCACCTCCATCGCCGCCACCGGCTTCACCATGCCCATCGACGGCATGGTCACCACCCAGTTCTACGGCGTGGACAAGCGGCCCGGCGCCAGCGCCTACTTCGGCGGCATGCAGGACAACGGCACCTGGTTCTCGGGCATCGACCCGATCGAGACCAGCCCCTGGACCTTCGCCATCGGCGGCGACGGCTACGAGACATCGTGGCATTTCGACGATCCCCAGAAGATGATCGGCGGCTACCAGTACAACGGCCTGCTGCGGTCCCTCGACGGCGGCCTGACCTGGAGCTCGGCCACCGGCGGCCTGACCGACACGGGCGGCGGCAACGCCCCGTTCATCACCAAGATCGGCAAGAGCCAGGCGCGGCCCGACCACCTCTTCGCCGTCGGCAAGTCGGGCGTATGGCGCTCGACCAACTTCGGCGGCTCGTGGACCCTGTCGGCGGTGGGTGCGGCGGACTGGGGCCCCCTCAGCTCCTTCCACGACGTGCGCGTCTCCAGGGCCGACCCGGACATCGTCTGGGCGGGCTCCCGCATGGACGCCAGCGGGCGCATCGTGGTCTCGACCGACGGCGGTGTCAGCTTCGGCGGCACCACCGTGTGGCCGGACGTGGTGATGGGCCGCATCTCGGGCCTGGCCACCCACCCCACCGAGCCGAACACGGCGTATGTGCTGTTCTCCTACGCCGAGCGGCCCAAGATCCTCAAGACCACCGACCTGGGCGCCACCTGGAGCGACCTCAGCGGCCACGGCACCGGCCCGGCCAGCACCAACGGCTTCCCCGACGTGGCGGCCTACGACCTGCTGGTCTGGCCCAACGATCCGCAGAGGATCTGGGTGGGCACGGAGATCGGCCTGGTCGAGTCCACCGACGGCGGCGCCACCTGGGCCCTGGCCAACAACGGCCTGCCCGCGGTCGGCATCTGGTTCCTGACCGCGGTCGAGGACGAGATCGTCATCGGCACCCACGGCCGCGGCATCTGGTCCCACACCGCGCCCGAACTGCTGGACGGCCAGACCCTGACCCCGCTGTTCGAGTCCATGGTGCAGAACCCGGGCGGCAACCTGGAGCTCCTGTTCAACCTGCGCGCCGCCTTCGATTCGACCCAGATCCGCATCGACGGCGTGGTGGTCGAGACGGTGCCCGCCAACACGGCGCTGCAGCTGCACCAGGTGAGCCTGCCGGTGGTGGCGCCGGGCACGCGCACGGCTTTCGCCCGCGGCTTCAAGGACGGCACGCCCTACGACTCCATCACCAAGAGCAAGGACGTGGTCGTCTACGCCGAGCCCGTGTTCGCGTACGCCAACGCCCTGGACGTCGACGGCAATGCCTTCCAGCGCAGCGGCATCGACTGGGCCCAGCCGGCGGGCTTCGCCAACGGCGCCCTGCACACGGCCCACGACTACGCCAATAGCACCAACCCCACCGCCACGCTGCTGACGCCCATCCGCGTCTCGTCGCTGACCACGCTCACCTTCGACGAGGTGGCGATCGTCGAGCCCGGCGAGCCCGGCTCGGTGTTCGGCGACGGCGACTTCTGGGACTACGTGGTGGTGGAGGGTTCGCTGGACGGGGCGGTCTGGACGCCGCTGGCCCCCGGTTGGGACGCCCGCGACGATGCGAGCTGGCTGACCGCCTACAACGGCGGCGGCGACGGCACCGCGGCCATGTACCGCCAGCGGGAGATCGTCCTGAACGACACCTACGCCCAGAACGACGTGATCCTGCTGCGCTGGCGCCTGTTCGCCGACGGCTTCGTGACCGCGTGGGGCTGGGCCTTCGACAACATCGTGGTCACGCCCACCGGGCTCTCCGACGCGGGCGAGCTGCCCATGGCGGCGGCCCTGGGGCAGAACTTCCCCAACCCCTTCAACCCCACGACGAGCATCGCCTTCAACCTGGAGCGCAGCGGCCCGGTCAAGCTGCAGGTGTTCGACGCCCGCGGCCGCCTGGTGCGCACGCTGGTGGACGAGGCCCGCCAGGCCGGCCCCCACGCCGTCGACTGGGACGGGCGCGACGGCCGCGGCCGCACGGCGGCCGCCGGCGTGTACCTCTACCAGCTGGAGGCGGGCGGGGAGAAGCTGCAGCGGAAGATGACGTTGCTGAAGTAGGCGCCTGCAAGGCGGCGCGGAAGGCCCCGGGCGCACCGCCCGGGGCCTTCGTGTGCCCGGACCGCCGCTACCGGTCCCCCCGCCCGGCGGTCGTCCCCTCGAGCCCCAGGATATGGGCCACCGCCGCCTCCAGCACCTCGTCGCGGCCGGCCCGCAGGCCGGCGATCGTCGGCTTGACCTCGATGTCCGGCACGATGCCGGCCCGCTGGGTGTTGTTGCGGTCCGCGTCGTAGACGCCGATGCCGCTGATCATCGTGCTCAGCCCGCCGGGCAGGGCGAAGCGCGAGACGTTGCCGTCGGCGCCCGCGGTGGTCGAGCCCATGACCACGGCCCGGGGCGCGGCCCCGAAGGCCAGGGCATGGTACTCGGCCGAGCTGAGGCTGACCTCGTCCACGAGCACCACCACCGGCCGGCCGAAGTGGGGCTGCCTGGGTGCCAGCGGCCGGTAGTCGTCCCACAGGAAGGCGCCGGGGTTGGCCCGGTCCAGCCGCGTGAAGGTGACGAAGCGCGTGTCCTGGTCGACCAGGTGCCCGCCCAGGTCGAAGATGGGGAAGTCCGCCGGGTAGGCCCGGCAGTCGATGACCAGGCCCGCGGCGTCGGCGGCCAGGGCGGCCTCGATCCAGGTCCGCACCGAGTCGCGCCGGATCCGCTCCAGCGCCATGTAGGCCACGCCCTGGTCCAGGATCCGGAAGCCGGGGCCGCGCAGGGTGTGGAAGCGGTTGATCGCGAGATCGAGAGAGTCCAGGCCCACCCGCCGGGCCGAGAGCGCCAGGGTCCGGTCCCCGCGACGGACTTCCATCCGGCAGTCCCCCAAGGGTCCGAGCGGCAGCGCGCTGGCCAACTGGGCCCGGCGCACGGGCTCGTTGGAGGCCGAGTAGTACGGCGCCCAGGCGGCCATCAGCTCTTCGGCCGGGCGACCGTCCACCGCCAGGACCACGTCGCCGATCTCCAGGCCCGTGGCCGGCCCCAGGACCGGGTGGGAGTACCCCGCGACCACCGGCTGGTCCTCGATCCAGCGCACCGACACCGGCAGCCGGCCCTCCCGGCCCGGCGGTCGCACGTCCCAGGCCCCGCCCAGCTGGGCGTGGCCGTCGTTCAGGCGCGCGACCAGCGCGAGCATCTCCAGGCGGTAGGCGTCGTGGTCGCCGGCCCCGGCCAGGCGGGGCACGAATTCCCGCAGCACCCCGGGCCAGTCCGCGCCGATGATGTCCCGGTTGGGGCTGCAGTACTGCACGATGTTCCAGAAGCGGAACAGGGCCAGCAGGCGGTAGCCGGCGTCGACCTGCTCGTGCCGGTCGTAGGCGGGCTCGTGGTCGAACGCCGGGTTGCCCACGTTCGGGTGCGCGCCCACGTAGAACTGGTCGCCGTCGGCGGGCCGGGCCGCGTGGACCGCCTGCAGGCGCGCGGCCAGGTCCGCGCCCAGAAGCTCCTGGTCGGCGAGCCAGGCCAGGTCCGCCGGCTGCGCCGGGTCGACCGGTGGCTCGGCGCAGGGGTCGCAGGGCGCGAGGGGCCCCAACCCGTCGATCCAGCCCACGAGGGCCTGCCGCGCGGCCGCGCGGTCGGGAGCGGCCAGCACCGGCGGCATCACCCGGAAGAGCTCGAAATCCCAGTGCCGGCGGCCCGTCGTTGCCGCCGGGTGGTGGTACTTCAGGAAACCCCAGACCCGGCCCAGCAGGGCGAGGTCGTCGGCCTGGAGGTCGCTCGTCCCGGACAGCTCGATGCCCGAGCCGGCGACGAAGGTGGTGTCGGTGTCCAGGACCGTGATGGTGCGCGCGGCCCGCGGCGCCGCGGCCAGGGGCCGGCCGTCGATCCACAGGGAGAGGTCGTCCACCCAGACGGTGCCGGTGCCCCCCAGCAACGCCCCCACCCGCAGGCCGCGGGCCTCCGGGCTCAGGGGCAGGACGATGCGATGCTCGGTCCAATCGGTGGTGCCCGTCAGCCCGCGGGCCTGCATGTTGTCGAAGCCGACCGTGCCGTCGGGGCCATCCTGGCGGAACCAGAGGCCGAACCAGCCCTCCACGTCCTCGCTCTTCAGCCAGCCGCGCAGCTCGATGGTCCGGCCGTCGCGGTCCGCGTCCAGGCCGAAGGAGAGGGCGGAGAACGCTTCTGCGCTGTCGGCCGTCCGGGTGATGCGGCCGGACATGCGCCCGCCGTGCACCACCACCGTGTCGGCGGCCAGGGTGGCGCTCGGCCCGCCGTTCCACTGGTCGGGACGGCGGCCGGGACCGCCGGCCTCGAAATCCCAGGCTCCGGGCGCCTGGGCCGCGGCGGGCGGAACCGACACCCCCAAGGGCAGGAACAGCGGCAGGATCAGCAACAGGACGACGGCGGCCAAGGTGGTGTGGCGGTGCGGCATCGGCGTTCTCCCTCCGGCGCGCCCCGGAGGGGTCGGGCACGCCCGCTGAACCTATCGGATCAGCCGGCGCCGCGCCACGGCGAATCGTCCCGGCGGCAACGCGGCCCGCCGAAGGCGGGAGGCTTCCCCTTGTGGTTCCCTCGGATTTCGTGAATCTTAGGATCGCCCCGTGCGTATAAGCAGGATCCGCGCGACCCGGCGCGGGCACCCGACCATCACCGCAGAAGGGACCCTGGCGCCATGCTCCCGTTCCAGCCCGGCCGCAACCCGGTCTTCGTTTTGCTGTGCCTCGCCGGCACCATCCTCCTGTTCTGCGCCTCCGCCTGCAGCAAGGGCGACGGCGGCGCGCCGCCCGCCCAGGCCCAGGGGCCCGGCGGGGC
>JACZKN010000293.1 GCA_014859985.1 Candidatus Krumholzibacteriia bacterium
ACAGACTCCCCGGGTCTGGAAGAAATTGCAGGTGCAGGACCAGGTGCCGTGGTCATGCCGGACCGTGTGGTTGCTGTTATCCCCATTGAACGCGACTTCAAACGATACAAACCGCATCCGGTCCCGCTGCTCGGGCGTCAACTGCTGGCGCACCGCCAGGCGGGTCTCCAGGCGGTTCTGCTGCATCGCGGTGCGCAGCTCGCCGATCTTGCCGGCCAGGGACTTGACCGCCTTGGCATCGGGCTGGTCCTTGAGCATCTCGCCCTCGAGTTCATGGCGCAGCCGCATGAGGTCCGTGCGCAGGGCCAGGTTCCGCTCGCGCTGCTTCGCGTGCAGGTCGGCGACGGCCTTGGTCTGCTCTTCGTTCAGTTCGAGGCGGGCGGCGAGGCGCTCGAGGCCGCGGCCGGGGCCGTCCTGGTCGCAACAGGCACCGGCGCCGCGGCCCATGCCCTTGCCCGGGCCGCCGCCGGGGCCCTGGGCCAGGGCCAGGCCGGAGAACATGAACACGGCGACGATGGCCGTGCCGAGGGCGATGGTCTTGAGGTTGGGGGACTTCATGGTTTGCTCCTTGGGTCTGCGGGGTGTGCCCGGTTCCGTCTGGGCCGTGCCGGCCTCTCGTGACTACCCAACGCCCAGGGGTCGGGGTTCCAGCGGCCGGGTGCACTTGAATCCGCACAGGACGGCAAAAAGCCCCGGCGCCGCCGGCGCCGGGGCCTCGTCCCGTATCTGCTGCCCCTACCGCAGCAGGGTCATCTTGCCCACGGTCCGCCGGCCCGCACCGTGCGCTTCGTAGAAGTACACGCCCGAGGCCGCCGCGCCGCCGTGGTCGCCGGTGCCGTCCCAGGCTACGCTTCCCGTGGCCGCGGCCGGCCCGTCGTGCAGGGTGCGCACCAGCCGGCCCCGCAGGTCGTAGACCTTCAGCTCCAGCCGGCCCGGGCGGGCCATGGTCCAGGTGATGACCGTGCGGGGGTTGAAGGGGTTCGGCTGCTGGGCCACCGCCAGCGGCGCCGCGCCCGCGGGCACGCCCGCGAATTCGTTCGGGCCGTCGCCGATGCCGCCGCAGTAGGCGATCATGTCCAGGAGCAGCCGGCTGCGGGCGGCCTGCTGGGCACTGGCCTTGAGCCCCTCGTCCGGATCGGTGTACACCGCCGCCAGGTCCACGGGCAGGCTCAGGACCCGCGCGCCGTAAGCCGCCACCTCATGCAGCGTCGCGGCACTGTAGGGGTAGCCGCCGGGCGCGCCCGACGGGTCGGCGTACTCGGCCAGGCGCACCGCACCGGTCTGCGGCACCACCGCGTCCAGGAGGACCGGCCGGGGGCAGCCGCCGTAGGCCAGCCAGCTCGAGACCGAGGTCAGCACCGGGTTGCCGGCCAACGCCAGCGCCCGCGGGGCGACCTGGCCGCCGACCAGCGGCTTGACGTCGATGGCCACGGCGTCCACGCCCAGCCACTCCTGCCGGAAGGCCCCGCCCAGGCCCGACGGCAGGCTGGAAGCCAGCCCGCTGCCGGTGGCGATCAGTCGCTTGCTTCCCAGCCTGAGCCAGGCGTCGAGCACCTGCACATCGGGCGACGGATCGCGGTCGTAGTCGCCGTTGGCCAAGGTGTAGGAAGACTGGCTGCCGCTGGTGTACAGCAGCCCGGCGTACCCGCCCAGCTGCGCGGCCGTGGCCGCCGCGCCCAGGCCGTTGCCGACGCCCGAAAAGGCGCCGTTGGTGGTGTAGACGTCGTAGGAAAGCCAGTCCGGGTACGTCGCCACAGCCGGCGGACCGGCCGCCTCCAGCAGGGCGAACCGCCAGGTGGCGCGGGCCTCAGGGGACCCGGCATCGTCCCAGAAGAGCCAGTCCGGCTGCCGCTGCCCTTCGCCCCCCGGCACCACCGTGGGCAACGCCCGCACGGTGAACGCGGGATCGTAATCCGCGAGGTCGGCGAACCGCCCGAACCCCGTGGTGTCGGCCGGCAAGAGCGCCGTGCGCTGGTCGCCGCCCACGGCGTCGGTGGCCTCCAGGTAGTAGTGCAGCACGTCGCCGGGGAACAGGAAGCCCGTGTCCGGCAGGTCGGCGCACCAGCGCCCGCCGATGACGGTGCCGGAGGCGTTGCGCGCGCTGTCGCACTCGACCCAGCCCATGGCGGGCAGGCCGGCCGTGCGGAAGGGGTCGAACACAGGGTTGGCCAGGAGCTTGTAGTGCAGCCGCGGCCGGCCGACCAGGGCCGCACCCGCCCGCACCGCCCGCGCGTCGAACACGATCGAGTCCCCGTGGTCCAGGTGCAGGTGCGCAGCCGGTGCGATGCTGCGGGCCATGTCGAAGCGCACGCTATTGCTGCCGAGGTCCTGCAGGTCCACCACGCCCGAAGCCGGGAAGGCGTCCTCGGCCAGGTCGATGCCGCGGGCGAGCATGGCTGGGCCCTGGTGGTCGTAGACCTTGAAGCGGACGTTGTCGAAGTAGGGCGCCGGGGTGCCGTTGTCGCCGTAGATGCCCCACACCCACCCGATCTGCAGGACGCCGAGGCGCACCTGGACCTGGGCCCGGCCGGGCACCATCAGGTCGCTGATCTCATACTCCGACTCCAGGTAGGCGGGGCCGCCGTAGTAGACCCACGAGCGGTCCTGCCAGGGGGCGGCCTCCAGGTCCTGGAGCGTCGTGCCGGCCGTGGATCGCACCTCCCATCTGTAGAACATCCACGGCGTGTCCGGGGCCAGGTCCTCGTGGCGGAAGACAGTGAAAGCCAGCCGCGCCCCGTCCCCGCCCGCGGAGGGCCAGGTCATGGGCGGGGAGACGACGAAATTGTCCAGGTAGTGGCCCTCACCGGCCAGGCCGCCCGAGTGGTTGACGATGAACCCGCCCGGCCCGTAGCACCAGGAGATGCAGGGGGTGCCGCCGGTGCCGGGCACCACGACCCCGTCGTCGATGAACGCCACCTGGGGCGACGCGTTCTGCACGCAGGGATCGAGGTCCCGCAGGCCGGTCCAGATCTGGGCGAAATCCCCCACGCCCGGGACCTGCTTCGGCACGAAGGGTCCGAGGGTGCCGTCCTCGAAGTCGTGGCTGGTTCCGGTGCCATTGGACAGGGTGACCACCACGTCGTCGACGCGGAAGGCGCCTGCGGACTCGTACAGGCAGTCCTGGTCGGACCAGGCCCCGTCCGAGGTGAAGCGGAAGAGCACGGCCACCTCGTCGCCGCCGTCGCCCAGGTAGTCGCCCGGGCCGTACACGGCGGTCTCCGCCACGGCCACGGGGCCGGCCAGGCCGTCGCCGGTCCAGAGGTCGATGGACCCCTGGTCGCGCTTCTCCACGCTCAGGTAGCAGAAATCGTAGCCGGGCTCGGTGTCGTAGCTGACCAGGGCGGACACGTCCACGCTGCAGCCCTGGGCCGGGTCGGCGACGACGCCGCGCCATTCGAGGGTCTCGTCCCAGTTGTTGCCATACCCGCCGACAGGGTCGCCCGGGGCGCAGGACGCCAGCGTCGGGTCGCCGCACCAGGCGGACCAACCGCCGCTGATCGCGCCGACGGTGGACGCGTTCCAGTGCGAGGGGCCGGGGGCCGTCTCGTCGACGCTGGTCCAACCGTGCCAGGCCGGATTGCCGCCCGTGTCCTGGAAGTTGCCGACGTAGGGCGCGCCGCTGCCGGCCGGCCCCATCAACAGGAGGGTGTCGCCGGCGGCCTTGGCGCCGCCGACGAGCCCGCCGTGGATCACGGAGCCGTCCTGCGCGGGCTTGATGTCGGTCCGGACCGCAGGCGCGGCGGCCGAATCGGAGCAGGCGAAGAAGGCGAAACCGACGTAGCAGGCAAAGAGAGCGAGGAAGGGCGCACGCATCGTCGACCCCCTTGGCGCGGCGCAACGGTCAGGACGCGGCAGCCCGCCGTCGGCGGCCCCGGGCCGGCCCTGCCGACGAACATAAGACGGAACGCCCCGGACAGTTACCTGGGATCGTACGGAATTTGACAGGACCCGGTCAACCCAGCCGGATGGACCGTCACTCCAACCCTTGAAGACGCTTCAGGTTGGCCGCCAGGTCCGGATCCTGGGGTAGACGATCCAGTCCCTGCCGGAAGATCTCCGCCGCCTCGTCCGGACGCCCGGCCCGGGCCAGGAGGATGCCCAGGTCGTTCCAGCCGCGGGGGTCGTCGGGGTGGGCCGTGGTCAGCAGCCGGGCGAGCTGCTCGGCCCCGGCCAGGTCGCCCCGCCC
>JACZKN010000294.1 GCA_014859985.1 Candidatus Krumholzibacteriia bacterium
GGCCAGGGCCGCCGCCAGGGCGGACCCGTCCTGGGCGCGGTCGGCGAAGAAGACCCACACGGGTCGGGTCGCGGGGGCGGCCGCGGCCGCGCCGTCGGCCAGGATCGGCAGGAGCAGAATCGGCAGGAGCAGAATCGGCAGGATGCAGCGGGCGACGCGGTTCATGGCTCCTCCGAGGTGTGGTCCGGCAGCGGCACGATCTGCCCCTGATGATAGCATGTTCCGGCACCGGCGGCGCGCTCCCGCGCCGATCATGATAAACGGCACGGCCGCAGGGACGCCCCCGCGGCCGCGATCGCCGACCGGCGGCGGTCAGTTGAGGTTGCGGTCAGTTGAGGGACTTGGGCTTCGGCCCGCCCTCGTCGTCGTCGGCCTCGTCGTCCTGCTCGATGAAGCCCATGCCCTCGAGCACGTCGTGCAGCCACCACTGGGCCTCCGGATCGCAGTCCCAGGCCTCGGCCAGGATGTCCAGCGTGACCAGGGCCTCGTCCTCGCTGCCGCGCACGAGGCGCGGCGCGGTCGGGACCTCGCGCTCCCCCGGGTCGCCCACGCCCGCCAGCCAGGGGGCCACGTACGGGTTGGCGGCCAGGGCCCGGTCCAGGGCCTCGCGGGCGCCCTCCTCGTCGTCCACCATCAGGTAGAGCAGCACCCAGGCCCAGGCGAAGACGGTGCTGTCGCCGTCGTCGGACTCCTCCAGCAGGTCCCAGGACCGCTGCACCTCGCCCATGGCCAGGTAGTAGCCCAGGAGCAGGGAGGCATTGCCCATGTGGTCGGCCGGGTCCAGGTCCAGGAGGTTCTCGTAGACGGCGATGGCGTCGAAGCGCCGGCCCACCGACCACAGCACCTCCGCCAGCTGCTTGAGGGTGCGCAGGTACGGCCGCGCCTCGACCATGGGCCAGAAGTCGCCCATGAATTCGGCGAAGAACTCCAGGCCCAGGCGCTTCTCGCCGGTGGTGGCGGCGTGCTCCAACTCGCCGATCAGTTCGCCCGGATCCTCGCAGACCAGGAAGGCCCGCACGCAGAGGGCGTCCACGCAGTGGTCGTCCAGGGCCAGGGCCTGGTCGGCCAGGACCAGGGCCTGCTCGCCGTCGTCCGCCTCGTAGGCCTGGTAGGCCAGTTCCTGGGCCTGCTCCTTGGGGTCGTCGGCGAGGCTGGCCAGGCGGCGCTCCACCAGGTCGGGGTCGGCCTGGGCGGCCACCGCGTCCCGGAACTCCTCCTCGGACGCGTAGACCGCCTCCTGCGCCAGCAGGGCGTGGCGCATGAGGCGTTCCATCAGGAACGGGGACTCGGGGGGCTGGCGCCGGGCGTCGTCGTCGGTCATGGCAATTGGTCTCCGGATCGGGGCGGTGCGTGGCGGGGCGGCGGCGGCCGGGCCGGCGCGGGCATCCCGTGCTCGCCCCCAAGGGTAGGCAGCCGAACCCGCGGCGTCAAAGTCGGGATGGAGGGAGCCGCCGGCGGGTGCTATCCTCGACCCTGCGGCCGCGGTCGCGGGAAGGACGAAGCCATGGCGGGATATCCCCTTGTCGGCCTGGCGCTGGGCAGCGGCGGCGCGCGCGGCCTGGCCCACGCGGGCGTGCTGGCGGCGCTGGAGGAGGCCGGCATCCGGCCCGACCGGGTGGCGGGCACCAGCATGGGGGCCATCGTGGGCGGCCTGTACGCCCAGGACCCTGTCCCGGACAAGGTGTGGCAGCGGCTCCTGAGCTACGTGGGCGACGACGTTTTCGCGTCCTATTGGGCGCCCTTCGTGCCCAAGGGAGCGAACCAGGACCACGACCACGAGCACTTGGCCCGTTTTTCGGGCATCTTCGACTTCATGCAGCGCAAGCTCATCGCCGTCAAGACCGTGACCCGGCCCTGGATCCAGGACGAGGACAAGCTGCGCGGCCCGCTGCTGAGCCTGTTCGGCCCCGGCGACTTCGCCGACCTGAAGATCCCCTTCGCGGCGGTCGCCCTGGACCTGATCGCCGGCAAGCGCGTGGATTTCACCGAAGGGCCCCTCGTGGACGGGGTGTACGCCAGCAGCGCGATCCCCGGCGTCTTCCCCCCGGTCAGGCGCGACGGCAGGGTGATCTGCGACGGCGGCGGTCCCTACCGCTGCCCCGTGGAAGCGTGCCGCGACCTGGGCGCCGACCTGGTGATCGCGGTCGACATCCCCTCCTTCGAGAACACCAACTTCAATACGGGCCTGGACATGATCCTGCGCTCGAACACCATCGCCCGCACCCGGCTGAACGAGTACGTGGTGGCCACGGCGGATTTCGTGATCCGCCCGGCGGTCAACGACTGCCACTGGGCCGACTTCGCCAACGGTCGGGTGGCCCGGGACCGGGGCTACGCGGCGGGCCGGGCGGCGGTGCCGCAGCTGCAGGACCTGCTGCGCGAGCGGCGGAGCGTGGGGCACCGGGTGCGGCGGTCCCTGGCGGCGGCGCTGAAGCTGGGCTGAGCGGGCCGGGAGCTAGGGTCGAGCCGGGGCCCGCAGGATGGTCATCCGGTCGTCGGCTGCAGCGCCGTCCAGAGGGGTCCAGCCCCACCGCACGGCTTCGGCGGCCGCTGCGGGATCCCAGGCCAGGTACCAGTCGACGCCCTGTTCGGCCAGCGTCCGGGCAGCCTGGTCCGCGCCGAGATCGCCCCGCACCCCGTGGAAGCGCAGACCCAGGCGGTAGGCCACGGCGATTCCCGCCATCCAGCGGTCGTCCGCTGCCAGGCGTTGCCCCGGGCTCGCGGCCTCGGCCAGCCGGGCGACGGCCGGGTCGACCCCTCCGAGCAACGGGGCCTCCGCCCGCAGGCTGCGCAGGGGCCCGACCCAGCAACCGGCCACCACCACCGCGAACGCCAGCGCGGCGAAGGAGCGCCGCCCGTGGGCCCACCGCTGCGCGACCACGACCGAGACGACGATCCCGGCCACGACCGTCACCCAGACGTAGCGCATCTCCACCCAGACCAGCAGGTAACCGGCGGGGAAGATCGCCATCGCGGCCAGGAGCGAGGCCTCGCCGGGCCAGGGGTCGCCCCGGCGACGGCGCAGGACCGCCCACGCCGCCAGGGGCAGGGCCAGCAGCGCCGCGTAGTTGAGGAAGACCACGGACAACGCCAAGCGCTGCAGATTCTTCAGCAGCAACTGGACCTGGTGCCGGGCCTCCCGTGCCCCTTCCAGGGGGCTCCAGTCCGCAACCGGCAGGTCCGAAGGGTCTTCCCAGACGCTGACGGCCCAGGGATTGACCGGCGGCAGGAAACCCAGGTGCTCCATGGGCTGGCCCTTGGTGTCCGGCCCGAACAGCGCGCGGTTGTAGTCGCCGCTGGTGCTGACCGGCAGGCCGCCGTACTTCGACCCCAGGACCCCCATCCAGGGCAGGGCGCAGGCCGCGAAGACCAGCAGGCCCAGGACGGCGCCGGCCAACAGGCTGCGCCGCCGCGCCGGTACCGCCGCCAGCAGGCGCCAAAGGACACACAGTCCGAAGTGCAGCAGGAAGATGTAGAACCCGTAGGCCTTGGCCAGGTAGCCGAGCCCGCCCAGCAACCCCGCCAGAGCCCAGTCGCGGCGGCGGGCGCCGAAGCCCGGCGCGTGGACCACGGCCAGGTAGTGCAGCCAGATGGCCAGAAAGAGCAGGTCCGGGGTCAGCGAGGACGTGCCGTAAAGGGCGAACGACGGCACGAGCGCCAGCAACAGCACCCGCTGCGCGACCGGGCCCGCGCCCGCCGTGCCCGCCAGCCGCTTCGCCCCGCCC
>JACZKN010000295.1 GCA_014859985.1 Candidatus Krumholzibacteriia bacterium
GGCCTGGGCGAAGCCGCCCGGGCCCACGGCGGCGAGCGGACGCCCCTGGCCTGCCTCTCCCGCGGCCTGGGCGGCCTGCGGGGCGAAGCGGTGGTGGTGGCGTTGCCGGGTGCCGAAGCCGCGGCCCGGGAATCCCTGGCCGCCCAGGCCGCGGGAGAGGCAGGCCAGGGGCGTCCGCTCGCCGCCGTGGGCCCGGGCGGCTTCGCCCAGGCCGGGGATCTCCCGGTCCAGCAGGGGCCGCAGGGCCTCGGGAGTGACGTCCCGGGGCCCGGGCCCGGTGCCGCCGACGCAGACCACCAGGCCGAGCCGCTCCTGGTCGGTCCAGCGCATCACCACCTCGGCGATGCGCCCGGCCTCGTCCGGCACCACGGTGCGCTCAGCGACGGTGACCCCCGCGGCCGCCAGGTCCGCGGCCACCGCGGCCCCGGACGTGTCCCGGGCCGTCCCCGCGGCGACACCGTCGCTGACCACCAGCACGCCCGCCGTGAGGCCGGCGGCCGTGCCGCGCCGGAAGTCCGACCGTCCGCCGCTCTTGTGCACCACGCGCACGCCCGCCAGCTGCGCCGTGGGATCCAGGGGCTTGACCATGTCGTAGACGTTCAGGGCCGCGATGGCCGCGCCGGTCATGGCCTCCACCTCCACCCCCGTGCGCGCCACCGAGACCGCCGACACGCGCACGCGCACCCCGTCGTCCTGGACGATGACGTCGACCTCGGCGTGGTCGACCGGGATCACGTGGCAGAAGGGCAGCAGGTCCGGGGTGCGCTTGAGGCCCAGCAGGCCCGCGGCGCGGGAGACCGCGGCCACGTCGCCCTTGGGCACGGCGCCGGCGCGGATGGCCGCGACGGTCGCGGGCTGCATGGTCACCAGGGCTTCGGCAGTGGCCCGGCGCAGGCTGGTGGTGCGGTCGCTGACGTCCTTCATGGCAGCTTCCTCGGTTCGGGTTCCGCGGCCCGGGGCACGGCGTGCAGCACGGCCGCCGGATCGCCCGGAGCCACGCTACCGCCGCGCACCACCACCGCGAAGAGCCCGCGGCGGGGCATGATGCAGTCGCCGGCGCGGCGGCGGATCTCGCAGTCGTGGTGGCAGTCCTTGCCCAGGCGCGTGATCTCCAGTTCGGCGCCGCCGACGGCCAGGCGGCTGCCGGGTCCGAGGGCGCCCAGGTCCAGGCCCCCAAGGACGAGGTTCTCGCCGAACGCGCCCGCCACCAGCTCCGGCACCCGCACCTTGAAGGCGACGATGTCCTCGTGCCCCAGGATGCTGACCTGCCGGTCGCCCGGACCGGCGTGGGCGTCGCCCCCGAGGCCGAGGCCCGCCAGCAGTTCCGCCCGGGCGACCGCGGCCTTGGGCGTGCCCTTGTGCGCCGAGACGCAGACGGCGATGACCGTGCCGGGCACCCTCAGCCTCCCAGCCGGCTCATGGGCAGGGGCTGGTCCATGGCGCCGGGTGCCCGCTTGGCGGCGAGGTAGCGGTCCAGGCCGGCGGTGTCGTCCGCCGCGGCCACGGCCCCGAGATCGAGATCCCGGGGATCCATCAGGCAGCGGCGCAGCCGGCCCCCGGCCCCGAGGCGCAGGCGGTTGCAGGCTCCGCAGAAGGGATCGCTGACGGGACTGATCCAGCCGACGGTCAGATCCTCGCCGCGCCAGGGCAGCACCGCCAGGCGCGCCGGGGCCGGGCCCTGGTCCGCCGGCACGGTGGCCAGGCCCCCGTCGCGATGGCGGGCCAGCCAGGCCAGCACCTCGCCGGTGGAGACGCGCTCCCGGCGGCACCAGGCGTCGGCGGTGCCGGTGCGCATCAGCTCGATGAAGCGCAGTTCGAGCCCCTCGGCGCGGGCGAAGTCCAGCAGGGCGGGCACGTCCTCCCGGTAGGAACCCCGGCGCAGCACGCTGTTGAGCTTCAGGGGCGCCAGGCCGGCGGCGCGGGCGGCACGGAGGCCCGCCAGCACCTGGTCCAGGGCGTCGGCGCCGGTCAGAGCGCTAAAGCGGCCGCGGTCCAGGGTGTCCAGCGAGACGTTGACGCGCCGGACGCCGGCGTCGCGCAGCGCCGCGGCATGGCGGGCCAGCAGGACGCCGTTGGTGGTCAGGGTGATCTCCGGAGCGCCCGGCAGGGCGGCCAGGCGGGCGACAAAGCCCGCCAGCCCGGCGCGCAGCAGCGGTTCGCCGCCGGTGATGCGCACCCGGCCCAGG
>JACZKN010000296.1 GCA_014859985.1 Candidatus Krumholzibacteriia bacterium
GTGCGGCGCAGCCCCGGCGCGACCGGCGGCCGCGTGGCCCGGTACACCGCCACGGCCCAAAGGACGGCCCCTGCCGCCACGACGAGCAGCAGGGGCCACATCCAGGCAGGTGCCGACCAGTGGACCGACACGCCGCGCTACTTCCCGGCCGCGCGCTTCTCCCTGACCACGACCTGGGCCGCGGCCAGGCGCGCGATGGGCACGCGGAACGGCGAGCAGCTCACGTAGTCGAGCCCGACCTTGTGGCAGAACGCCACGCTGGACGGGTCGCCGCCGTGCTCGCCGCAGATCCCCAGGTGGAGCTTCGGGTTGGTGCGCCGGCCCTTTTCGCAGGCCATGGCCACCAGCTGGCCGACGCCCTCCTGGTCCAGCTGCTGGAACGGGTCGTTGGGCAGGATGCCCGCAGCCACGTACTGGGGCAGGAAGCTGCCCGCGTCGTCGCGGCTGTAGCCGAAGGTCATCTGGGTCAGGTCGTTGGTGCCGAAGCTGAAGAAGTCGGCGAACTCCGCCATCTTGTCCGCCAGCAGCGCCGCGCGCGGGATCTCGATCATGGTGCCGACCAGGTAGTCAACCTCCACGCCGGCCTCCTTCATGGTCTTCTCCGCCACCGCGACGGTGAGCTTGCGCAGGTCCGCCAGCTCACGCTGGGTCCCCGTCAGCGGGATCATGATCTCCGGCTGCACGTCGATCTTGTCCCGCTTCACGGCGCAGGCCGCGCCGATGATCGCGGCGACCTGCATCTCGCAGATCTCCGGGTAGGTCAGGCTCAGGCGGCAGCCCCGGTGGCCCAGCATGGGGTTCATCTCGTGCAGCGACTGGATCTTGCGTTCGAGCATCTCCAGCTCGACCCCGAGCTCGGTGGCCAGGGCCCGGATGTCGGCGGGCGCGGTGGGCAGGAACTCGTGCAGCGGCGGGTCGAGCAGACGGATGGTCACCGGCAGCCCCTCCATGGCCCGGAAGATGCCGTCGAAGTCCGCCTGCTGCATGGGCAGGATCTTGGCCAGGGCCCGGCGCCGCGCCTGCTCGTTGTCGGCGAGGATCATCTCGCGCATCTTCATGATGCGGTCCTCGCCGAAGAACATGTGCTCGGTCCGGCACAGGCCGATGCCCTGGGCGCCGAACCCGCGGGCCTGCCGCGCGTCGTGCGGGGTGTCGGCGTTGGTGCGCACCTTCAGGCGCCGGGTGGCGTCGGCCCAGTCCATCACCGTCTTGAGGTTGGGGTCGTCCAGGCTGGGCGGGATCACGGGCGGCGTACCGGCGATCACGGCCCCGGTGCCGCCGTTGATGGTCAGCTGGTCGCCGGCCTTGAAGGTCCGGCCGCCGATGGTCATGAAGCCCTTGGCGCTGTCCACGAAGAGCTCGCCGCAGCCGGCCACGCAGGGCTTGCCCATGCCCCGGGCCACCACCGCCGCGTGGCTGGTCATGCCGCCGCGGCTGGTGAGGATGCCCTGGGCGACGTTCATGCCGGCGATGTCCTCGGGGCTGGTCTCGCGCCGCACCAGCACCACCTTGCGCCCGGCCGCGGCCACCGCCACGGCGTCCTCGGCGCTGAAGGCGATCTCGCCCTGGGCCGCGCCCGGCGAGGCGGGCAGGCCCGTGCCCAGCACGTCCAGCTCGGCCTTGGGGTCGATCTGGTCGTGCAGCATCTGGTCCAGGTGCTCCGGCTCCACCAGCAGCAGGGCATCCTCCGGGGTCACCAGGCCCTCCTGGTGCATCTCCGCGGCGATGCGGATGGCGGCCACGCCGGTGCGCTTGCCGTTGCGGGTCTGCAGCATCCAGAGGCGGCCCTCCTGGATGGTGAACTCGATGTCCTGCATGTTGTGGTAGTGGGCCTCGAGACGATCGCGGATGCCGCGCAGGGTCGCGTAGGCCTCGGGCATGGCCTCCTCCAGGGTCGGCAGGCCCTTGGCCTCGTTGCCGGCCGGCAGCATGTCGCGGCCGGCGATGTTCAGCTGCTGGGGCGTGCGGATGCCGGCGACGACGTCCTCGCCCTGGGCGTTGATCAGGAACTCGCCGTAGAAGTGCTTCTGTCCCGTGGACGGGTCGCGGGTGAACGCGACCCCGGTGGCCGAACCGTCGCCCAGGTTGCCGTAGACCATGGCCTGCACGTTGACGGCGGTGCCCCAGTCGCCGGGGATGGCGTGGATGCGGCGGTACTCCCGGGCCCGGGCGGCGTTCCAGCTCGCGAAGACGGCGATGATGCCGCCCCACAGCTGCTCCCAGGGGTCGGCGGGGAAGGGGCGCCCCGCGCCCTCGGCCACGATCCCCTTGAAGGTGGCGATCAGCCCCTTGAGGTCCTGCACCGAAAGATCCGTGTCCAGGCGCACGCCCCGCTGCTCCTTCAGGTGGTCGATGGCGTGCTCGAACTTCTCGCCGTCCACGCCCATCACCACGTCGCCGTACATCTGCAGCAGGCGGCGGTAGCTGTCGTAGGCGAAGCGCTCGTTGCCGCTCTTGCGGGCCAGGCCCGCGACCGTGTCGTCGTTCAGGCCCAGGTTCAGCACCGTGTCCATCATGCCCGGCATGGAGACGCGGGCGCCCGAGCGCACCGAGAACAGCAGGGGGTCGGCGGCGTCGGCGAACTTCTTGCCCATGATCTTCTCGACCCTGGCCATGGCCGCCTTCACGTCCGCCTTCAGCTCGTCCGGGAGCCGCCGGCTGTCCTGGTAGGCGATGCACTCGGCGGTGGTGACCGTGAAGCCGGGGGGCACGGGGATGCCGAGGCTGACCATCTCGGCCAGGTTGGCGCCCTTGCCGCCCAGGAGTTCCTTCATCCCGGCATGGCCGTCGGCCTGCCCGTCACCGAAGAAATAGACCCGTTTGCCGCTCATGTTCCCTCCCTGGGATGGTCCGCGTGGGGGCCGCCTCACGGCACTCCCGGGCGCCGGGGGCGCCGGGGGGCGTGGGTGCTGCTGCATGGGCCACAAGGTAACCACCGGCCGCCCCCGGCGACAGTAAAAACCCCCGGGAAAAGCCGCCGGGGGCCGGTTTCCCGGCCCCCGGCGCGTTTCGCCGGAAACGGTCGCGCCCCTAGCGGATGACCACCAGCCGGCCCCAATAGGGCTCGCGCGCGGGGCTCTCGACCTTGTAGAGGTAGACGCCCGCGCTGACCGGCTCCTGCGCTCGGTTGCGCGTCAGCCAGCGGATCTGCCCGCCCACCTGGTTGTCCGGGCCCAGGTCCACCACGTCGTCGCCGGCGGTGGTGAAGACCCGGATGCGGGAGTTGGGCGGCAGGTTGGTGAAGACCACCGTGACGCCGTCCTCCCCGGGGATGCCCGAGTCCAGGCGCAGGGGGTTGGGGTAGACGTAGATCTCCTCGCCCTGGGCGGCCGGCTCGGCCTTCAGGTCCACCCGCACGAAGGTGCGGTTGCCCGGGCCGGTGAAGGGCGAACGCGCGTCCCCCTCCCAGCGCGGGGAAATGACCATGGCCTTGTTGTTGTTCTCGGGGGTGGTGGCCGCGGTGTTGCCGTAGTCGAAGCTGGAGACCGCGTAGTAGTAGCTGAACCCGTTGTAGATCTCGTCGTCGAAGAACCGGATCGTGTCCGCGTCGATGCCGGTGAAGCAGGCCGCCCGCTTCGCCGCGAAGCACTGGGGGATCGGCTCGTAGGTCAGGTCGCCGCAGTAGCCCTCGATGCAGTCCTCGGGGTTGACCCGGTCGTACAGGCCGATCATGACCATCCGGTCGGGATCGGCGGCCGGGGCGCGCCAGACCGCCCAGCCCTGGAAGGTCTGGCTGACCAGCTCGAAGGCGTCGCCGGCGGCTACGCTGCCCGCGTCGAAGGCCACCAGCAGACCGAGGTCCAGGTTGCGCAGTTCCGGGCTCGTGCCGGTGGTGTAGGTCTGGGCCAGGGGCACCGGCGTGCCGGTGATGTAGGTGCCCCCGGCCCAGGTTCCGACCAGCAGGTCACCCGACCCGCCGGGCACGGCGTCGATGGAGAGGGCGGTCTTCAGGGCCGGCGGCTGGGCGAACTCCTGCCAGCTCAGGCCCCCGTCGAGGGATTCCAGGAGGTTCCATTTGTCCTCCAGCGCCAGGAAGCGGGCCGGCTGCCCCGGCACCGCCGTGACCATGATCCGGGTCAGCTGCCCGGTGTTGGCGGGCTGCTGGTCCTGGCCCACCAGCTGCCAGGTCTGGCCGCCGTCGGCCGTGCGGTAGAGGCCCCGCTGCAGCACGCCCATCACAAGCACCTGCGGGTCGCCGGGGTCGATGGCCACCGACTGGGCCGTGCGGATCCAGGCACCGGAGGTCCCCGGTATCGGCACGACCAGGTCGCCGTAGCGGTCCCGCCAGCTGGCCCCGCCGTCGAGGGACTCGAAGACGCCGTGGAAGAACAGCGCCGCGAGGATCCGGTCCGGATCGGCCGGGTCGATGGTGAAGGCGTTCACCTGCGGCACCACGTCCGGGGATACGGCGGCGTCGAGGTTCTGCTTGACCCACAGCGGGACGCGCAGGAAGCTGCCGCCGCCGTCGCTGGACACGAACACGCCGAAGCTGTTGATCGCCGCGAACAGGCGTCCGCCCCCCCAGGCCAGGGCAGCGACCGCGAAATTGGCCGGCGGCGAAGCGAAGGCCGGGTCCAGGTTAGCCGCCCAGTTGGTGAAGGTCTGGCCGCCGTCGCTGCTGACGTACAGCCCCTGCTGGGAGGTGCCCACGGCCACGCGGTCGTTGTTCGTCGGATCCACGGCGACGGCCGTCACCCGGCGCGTGCTGCCGAAGATCGCCGCGCCGACCTGGCTCCAGGCGGCCCCGTCGTAGCGGTACAGGCCCTGCGGCGCGGTGTCGACCGTCTGGCCGGAGGTGAAACCGGCGTACATGACGCCGCCCGTCCCCTGGGCCAGGGCCACCACGTTGGCCTGGCGCCAGGACATGGGCAGCCCGGCGTTGGCCTGCCCCCACGTACCGGTCGCCGCATTCCAGCGCCAGATCCCGCCGTTGTTGGCCAGGTTGATCACCCCGTCGAGGTTGCCGTAGGTCGCCGCGCCGACCGAGCGCCAGCGCACGCTCAGCGGGGCGGCCTGGGCGGCGCCGACCCGGCCGGTGTCCGCGCTGCTGAAGCCGATCACCCGGTCGACGCGGTCGCCGAAGCCCCCCGTGACCGTGGGCACGAAGCCCAGCCCCCCGGTGTTCTTCAGGGTGTAGCAGGTGGCCTCGTCCAGGTCGAGGTTGGGCCAGCTGATCACCATGCCCAGGCGGCCCGTCTCCTGGAGATCCGTCCGCACCACGTCCGGGGAGATCAGGTAGAGGGAATCGGCCGCACAGGCGGCGGGCGGCGTCGAGGCCGCCGCGGGCGAAGCGGCAAGACCGAGGACGAGGATCGCGTTCAGGATCCGGATCGATCGCATAGCGGATGCGCTCCCTGCATGATGGTCCGACCGGCCCGGGGCCGGCGCTGCGGCCGCCGCGCGGCGCGGCGGCCGGGTTGGCG
>JACZKN010000297.1 GCA_014859985.1 Candidatus Krumholzibacteriia bacterium
GCTGGGCGGGGCCGACGCGGCCGGGGCCGAGGCGGCACGGCGGGCCGGGCTGGACCTGGGCCTGGCCTTCCAGGGAGCGGACGACCTCCTGGACGAAACGGCTTCGGCGGTGCAGCTGGGCAAGAGCCCCGGCAAGGATGCCGCCGCCGGCAAGGCCACCTGGATCCGGGTGGAGGGCCGCGTTGGCCGTCCCGCGCGGCCTGCGCCGTCTCGCGGAGGCGTTGCCGGAGGGGCCGGCGGCCGATCGGCTGCTGGGGCTGGGGAGGCTGATGTGGAACCGGGACCGCTGAAACCGTGAACGCCCTCGCCGCGCTGCCGATCTGGGCGGTCGTGACCGCCTGCGGGATCATGACCCAACTTGTGAAGCTTCTTCTGTATTCGCTTGCCCAGAGGCATATTGCCTTGACTGCGATTGCCCAGAGCAATGGGTTGCCCAGCCTGCCGGCGGCCCTCCTTTCGTGCCTGTTGGTGCTGGTGGCGCAGCGGGCGGGCTGGTCATCGCCCGAGGCCGGGTTCGCGCTGGTGTTCGCGGTGATCGTCATCCACGATACCCTGAAGATGGGCTTGCTGGCAGACCGGCAGCGGGCGGCCCTGGTCCGGCTGCTGGAGCACCTGGACGAACTCGGTGAGCCGGCTCGACGGGCGGCGGTCCTCCTGGACCCCCGGGCCCACCACCCGGCCCACGTGGCGGTCGGGCTGGTCCTGGGCGGGGTATTCGCTCTGGCGTTCGGTATCGAGCCGCGTTAACCTTGGCTTCTGCCGCGGGCTAGGGGCCTCTGCGCCGCCTTGGTACCGGCCGCGGGCCGGCGAAAGGAATACATATGGCATCGGTCCTGTCCGGGATCAAGGATCCCGCCGACCTCAAGAACCTGACCTCAGCCCAGCTCGAGATCCTGTGTGCGGAACTGCGCGAGGAGATCATCGGCACCGTCTCCCTCTCGGGCGGCCACCTGGGCGCGAGCCTGGGCGTGGTGGAGCTGACGGTGGCCCTGCACCGGGTCTACGACTCGCCCCGGGACAAGATCGTCTGGGACGTGGGCCACCAGGCCTACGGGCACAAGCTGCTGACGGGCCGCCGGGACCGGTTCGGCACCCTGCGCGCCAAGGACGGCATCGCCGGCTTTCCCAAGCGGTCCGAGAGTCCCCACGACATGTTCGGCGTGGGGCACGCCAGCACGGCCATCAGCGCGGCGGTGGGCTATGCCGTGGCCCGCGACGCCCGCGGCGGCAACAACTCGGTGATCGCGGTGGTGGGGGACGGGGCGCTCACCGGGGGCCTGGCCTTCGAGGGGCTGAACAACGCCGGCCAGCTCCAGACCGACCTGACGGTGATCCTCAACGACAACAAGATGAGCATCTCGCCGAACGTGGGGGCCATCGCCAAGTACCTGACCCGGATCACCAGCGGCCACCACTACAACCGCCTGGAGGCGGACCTGTGGGACCTGCTGGGCAAGTTGCCCAAGGGCGGCAAGGCCCAGGTGCTGGCCAGCCGCATCAAGGAGAGCCTCAAGCAGCTGGTGGTGCCCACGATCCTCTTCGAGGAGCTGGGATTCAAGTACTTCGGACCCATCGACGGGCACGACCTGCCGCTGGTGATCCGCACCCTCGAGGCCGTGCGCCGGCTCAAGGGCCCGGTGCTCATCCACCTGATCACGAGCAAGGGCAAGGGCTACCGCTTCGCCGAGGAGGACGGCCAGCGCTACCACGGCGTCGGCAAGTTCGACCGCAGCGAGGGGATCAAGGTGGTCAAGCCGACGGTGCCCAGCTTCACCGAGGTCTTCGGGCAGGCCCTGTGCGACCTCGCCGACCGGGACGAGCGGATCCACGGCATCACCGCGGCCATGCCCTCGGGCACCGGCCTGGGCAAGCTCAAGGATCGGCACCCCCACCGTTTCCACGACGTGGGCATCGCCGAGGCGCACGCCGTGACCTTCGCCGCGGGTCTGGCCTGCGACGGGCGGCGCCCGGTGGCGGCCATCTATTCCACCTTCCTGCAGCGGGCCCTGGACCAGATCATCCACGACGTGGCCCTGCAGCACCTGCCGGTGGTCTTCGCCGTGGACCGCGGCGGCGTGGTGGGCGAGGACGGACCGACCCATCACGGGGTCTTCGACCTGACCTTCCTGCGCATGGTGCCCGGCATGGTGGTGATGGCGCCCCGGGACGAGGACCAGCTGCGTCACATGCTGGCCACGGGGCTGGCCCGCGAAGACGGGCCGTCCGCCCTGCGCTACCCCCGCGGTTCGGGCCTGGGCGTGCCCCTGACGGGGCCGCCGACGCCGCTGGTGATCGGCACCGCCGAGACCCTGCACCGCGGGGACGACGTGTGCGTGCTCGCGGTGGGATCGCTGGTCGGTCCGGCCCTCGTGGCGGCCGAGCGGCTGGCGGTCGCCGGGATCGGCGTCGAGGTGGTGGACATGCGGTTCGTCAAGCCCCTGGACGAGGACACCCTGGCCTCGGTGTGGGAGCGGCACCGGCTGGTGCTGACGGCCGAGGAGAACGCCCTTTGCGGGGGCTTCGGCGCCGCCGTCCTGGAGTGGGCTTCCGGGCAGGGGGCGGGTGGACCGCGGGTGGAGCTGCTGGGCATCCCCGACCGCTTCCAGGAACACGCCGGGCGGGACGAGCTGCTGGCCGCCCTCGGCCTGGACGCGGCCGGCCTGGCGGCGTCCATCCGCCGCACGGTGGAAGGGGAGGGCCGCTCGCGGGCCCAAAGCGCCTCCTAGGAGGCCGGGGGGTCGTCGTGAACCGCTCGATCGCCGCCATCGGCGTCTTCGGCAACCCGCAGAAGTCCCGCATGCCCTCCGCGCTGGCGACCATCGCCGCCGTGTGCGAACGCACCGGCACCCGGCTGGTGGCCGACGCCGAGCTGGCGGCGGTCCTGCCGACCGGGGTCGCGACCCTGCCGGCCGAAGAGCTGGTGGACCGGGTCGACCTGGTGGTCGCCCTGGGCGGCGACGGCACCATGCTGCGGGCGGCCCGGGTGCTGGGGCTCAGCGGCGTGCCCCTGCTGGGGGTGAATCTCGGCTCCCTCGGCTACCTGACCGACGTGCCGGTGGAGGAACTGGACACCGCCCTGGCGTCGGTGCTGGCCGGGGGCTACCACCTGGACCAGCGTTCGCGGGTCTACTGCTCGGTCTGGCGTGACGGCCGGCGTATCGCCCAGGCGAGCGCGCTGAACGACCTGGTGGTCAACATGGGGCCCCTGCCCCGGGCCCTGGACATGGAGCTGCGGCTGGACGAGGACTCCCTGGGCCGCTTCCTCGGCGACGGCGTGATCATCGCCACCCCGACCGGCTCGACCGCCTACAACCTCTCGGCGGGCGGTCCCATCTGCCACTCGGCCGTGCCCTGCCTGCTGGTCGCGCCCATCTGCCCCCACGCCCTGGGCATGCGCCCGCTGGTGGTGTCCAAGGACACGAAGATCGAGCTGGTGCTGCACGAGACCGGCGAGGGCGCGGTGCTCACCGCCGACGGCCAGAAGACGAACGTGCTGCAGGACGGCGACCGCCTGGTCTTCCGTGAGGCCAACCGCGAGGTCAGCCTCGTCAAGTTCCCCCAGAGCAATTTCTACCGGGTGATGCGCCACAAGCTCGATTGGGGCGGGACCCGCCGCGCCGGCCAGGAAGGCGCGTGATGCTCAGGCAGTTGCGCGTGGTCAATGTGGCGTTGGCCGCGGACGTGGCCGTCGGCTTCGACGAGGGCCTGACGGTCCTGACGGGCGAGACGGGGGCCGGCAAGTCGCTCATCGCCGGGGCGCTGGCCCTGCTGGCGGGCGGGCGGGCCGAGAAGGACGTGATCCGCGGCGGCGAGGAGTTGGCCTTCGTCGAAGGGGTCTTCGACCTGACCGGACGCCCGGACGCGCTGGCGGCCGCCGAGGCGGCGGGCCTGCGGGTGGGCGAGGACGAGGTCCTGGTGCTGCGCCGGGAGCTGCGGCGCGAAGGGCGCGGCCGGGTGCTGATCAACGGCCTGGTCTCCTCCCAGGCCCTGCTCGAGGAGATCGGCGGCCGCCTCATCGCCGTCCAGAGCCAGGACCAGCAGCGGCGGCTGGGCCTGCCCACCTTCGCGGCGGACTTCCTGGACGGCGCCCTGGGCCTGGGACCGCTGCGGCGGGAACTGGCCGGCGGGCTGGCGGCCTGGCGGGCCCTCGAAGCGGACCTCGCGCAGCGGCGCCGGGAGGAGGAGTTCGCCCGGCAGCAATTGGACATGTGGACCTGGCAGCACCGGGAACTGGAGCAGGCGGCGCTGGATCCGGCCGAGGAGGCGGACCTTGCCGAACGCATCGCCGTGGGCCGGGGGGCGCGGGGCCTGCTGGAGGCGGCCGCGGCGGCCCTGGAAGGCCTGACCGAGGGCCAGCCCAGCGCCGTGCAGCTGCTGGGGGAGGCGGCCCGGAAGCTGGAGAAGGTGGCCGGCACCAGCGCCCGGCTGGACGAGACCCTGCGCCAGGTGCTGGACGCCCAGGCTGCGGCCGAGGACGCCGCCCGCGGTCTCGAGCGGTTCCTCGACGGCATCCAGATGGACCCGGAGCGCCTGGACGAGCTGGAACAGCGCAAGGCCCTCTACGAGGAGCTGCAGCGGAAGTACCGCCGCGACGTGACCGGGCTGCTGGCGCTGGCGGAGGACCTCGCCGGGCGCATCGGCCGGCAGGTGGGGGCGGCGGCGGACCTGGCGGAACTCGAGGCGCGCCGTGCGGCGG
>JACZKN010000298.1 GCA_014859985.1 Candidatus Krumholzibacteriia bacterium
GCGCAAGACCGCGTGGACCGGCCGCACCCGGCGCGTGCGCCTGCGCCGGCTCTGCTACGCCCGCAGCGGCGACAAGGGCGACACCTGCAACATCGGCGTGCTGGCCCGTTCGCCGCGGGTCTACCGCTGGCTGCTGGACCACCTGACCGCGGCGCGGGTGAAGCGGTTCTTCGGCGCCATGGTCACCGGCGAGGTGACCCGCTACGAACTGGACAACCTGCAGGGTCTGAATTTCCTGCTGGAGGAGTCCCTGGGCGGCGGCGGCACCAGCAGCCTGCTGGTGGACCCGCAGGGCAAGATCATGGCCCAGGCCCTGCTGCAGATGGAGGTCGACGCCCCGGTCTCCGTGCTGCGGGGGTTGCGCTGAGATGCAGGACGTGCACCCGGTCGTGATCGTCCTGTTGGTGGCCGCCGGGCTGGCGGTGGGGATCCTGAGCTGGCGCTGGGAACGCAGGCGCGCGCGCCTGCTGCGGCACTGGGCGCGGGCCCGCGGCCTGGTGCGCCGCGAAGGGCAGCAGCGGGGCTGGGAGCGGCGCTACCCCGGGCAGAAGATCCTCCAGCGCGGCCATTCCCGCGGCGCGACCCTCGTCCTCGAGGGCCAGTACGAAGGCCGCCCGACGGTCTGCCTGGACTACCGCTTCGTCACCGGTTCGGGCAAGAACCGCACGACCCACCGCCGGGCCATGGTCATCGTCGAGACGGGCTTCCCGGTGATCCCCCTGCAGATCCGCCGGGAACACGCGTTCGACAAGGTGGGCGAATTCCTCGGGCAGGACGACATCGATTTCGAGTCGGCCGAGTTCAGCCGCACCTTCCACGTCTCGTCCGCAGACCGCAAGTGGGCCTACGACGTGATCCACACCCGCGCCATGGAGTACCTGCTGCAGGCGCCGGCCTTCACCATCGCCTTCGGCTTCGGCGAGGTGGCGGTCTACAAGAACGGCAAGCTGCAGGCGAAGGACGCCGAGGAGGCGCTCAAGCTGGCGCGGCGGCTGATCGAGATGATCCCCGATTACGTGCGCCAACAGCTGCAAGGAGGCAAGACGTGATGCCATGGCAAGGGGGCCTGATCGGCCTCGGCGTCGTCCTGTTCTGGGCGGCCCTGATCTACAACGCCCTGGTGCGCACGCGCCAGCAGGTGCACGAATCGTGGTCCGGCATCGACACGGAGCTGAAGCGACGCTACGACCTGATCCCCAACCTGGTGGAGGCGGTGCGGGGCTACGCGGCCCACGAGCGCGAGGCCCTCGAGGCGGTCACCGCCGCCCGGGCCCGGGCCGCCGCCTCCCACGGCGGCCCCGCCAGCCAGGCCGCCGACGAGAAGCCCCTGGTGGACGGCCTGCGCCGCCTCTTCGCCGTGGCCGAGGCCTACCCCGACCTGAAGGCCAGCGCCCACTTCCTGGACCTGCAGAAGGAGCTGGCCAACACCGAGGACCGCATCCAGGCCGCCCGGCGCTTCTACAACGCCAACGTGCGCGACCTCAACACCAGGATCGAGGTCTTCCCCAGCAACCTGGTGGCCGGGCTGTTCCACTTCCGGCCCGCGGAGTTCTTCGAGGTGGAGTCGGCCACGGTCCGGCAGGTGGTGGGCGTGTCCTTTCCCGGATAGCCGGCCGCGGCGATTTCCCGCTAAAGACTTCCCGTAGCCAGCCGATAGATCGGGGGTGACACGCCCCGGCCGGAACGGACCGCAACGGAGGACTGCATGGTGCCGGCACCCGAAACCACCCCGACGCATGCCCGCGATCGCCAGGAACTGGCCGGCCTGCGCGTCCTGCTGGTGGAGGACAATCTCGTCAACCGCAAGTTGGCCAAGAGGATCCTCGAGAAGCTGGGCTGCTGCGTGGACGTGGCCGAGAACGGGGCCGAAGGGGTCCGGATGCACGAAAGCGCCAGCTACGACGCCGTGTTCATGGACTGCCAGATGCCGGTGATGGACGGCTACGAGGCCACCACGCGCATCCGGGCCGTCCGGGCCCAGGCCCCCGCCGACCGGCACCTGCCCATCATCGCCGTCACGGCCAACGTCCTGCCCGGTGACCGGATCCGCTGCATGGATTCGGGGATGGACGACGTTATCGCTAAGCCTGTGCATGCCAACGACTTTGCCACCGCCCTGGCCCGCTGGTGCGGCTACGGGGGGCTGCAACTGGGCTGATTCCCCTCCTGCCGGCCTGCCGATTCCGACCGATTTTTATTCCATTTACTTTTATTTTTTGTGCTATAATCACCTCTCCGAACCTGGAGGAGAGATGTGCGCCTAATGCTCAAGACCCTGATCTGCACCCTGGGCGTCGCCGGCGTCCTGGCCACCGCGGCCGCGGCCCCTGCCGCCTGGGACCCGCGTGCCGCCGCCCGCCCGGCCGTGGACGCGACCGAGCCCGCCCGGGTCCTGGTCACCTGGCAGCTTGGCGACTACGCCGTGACCGAGATCGACCTGGACGGCCGGACCGTCAGCGTCGTGGACCTGCCGGGCCACGCCCTGCGCCGGGAACCCGGGCTGCCCGAACTGCCGGTGGTGACGGCGACCCTGCCGCTGCCCGGCCAGGGCCGGGTGCGGTTGGAGATCGTTGCGGTCAGGGAGCGGGAGATCCCGGTCGCGCCGGTCATCCCGTCCCTGGGCCACCTGAACCGCGACGTGGACCCGTCGGCGCTGGTCCGCACCTGGGGCGACGCCTACGCCGAGGGCGCCGTCTGGCCGCCGGTGGCCGCCGAACTGGGCCGGCCCTTCCTGCTGGGCGACCGCCGCGGCGTGACCGTGCGCCTGCATCCCCTGCGCTACGACGCGGGGCGCGGGGTGCTGCTGGTCGTCGACCGGATCGAACTGGCCGTGGTGTCCGAGGGCGCCGGCGGGGCCAACGAGGCGCCCGCCGTCGCCACCGCCTCCGCCGCTGCCCTGGCGCCGGTGGCCGAGCGGTTGTTCGCCGCCCCGGCGCAGCCGGTGCCGCAGAAGGCCTTCACGACCGGCGAGCGGCCGGGCCGGATGCTCGTGGTCGCGGCCCCGGAGTTCGTGGACGCCATCGCCCCCTTCGTGGCCTGGAAGACCCGGCGGGGCATCGAGGTCGAGGTGGCCACGGTCAAGGACCTGGGCTCGAGCGCGGCGATGATCGCCGCGGCCATCGCCGACCGCTGGCACGGGGCCGGCCTGGACTGGGTGCTGCTGGTGGGCGACCGCGAGTGGGTGCCCACCCTGGCCGGGACCTTCGACGGCTCGGACTCGGACGTCCGCTACGCCCTGGTGGCCGGCGACGACCTGCTGCCGGACCTCTTCGTCTCGCGCGTGCCCGCCCGCAGCGCCGCCGACGCGGCCGCGCAGGTGGCGAAGTTCGTGGCCTACGAGCGCGACCCCCTGGCCGGCGC
>JACZKN010000299.1 GCA_014859985.1 Candidatus Krumholzibacteriia bacterium
CATGGCCACCGCGCCGGCCCTGGCCGTGGCCATGGGCGACCCGGCGGCCGGCCTGCCCCGGGTCCATCCCTTCACCCTCGTGCCCACCTACCTGCGGGTCAGCGACGCCGAGGTCAAGCGGCGGGTGGACCTGACGCCCACCGCGCCTGCGCCGGACGTGCGCAGTCACCGCAGCGAGCGGCACAAGCCGTGAGCGGGCCGCAGGCGGTGCGGGTGCGCGGAGGCGGCCCGCAGGACCTGGCGGCGGTCGAGCGCATCGAGCGGGCCAGCTTCGCCGATCCCTGGTCCCGGGACACCCTGTACGGGGAGCTCCTGGCCGATGCCATGCGTCTGCCCCTGGTGGCGGAGCTGGACGGTCGGGTCTGCGGCTTCCTGATGGCCTGGAAAGTGGTCGACCAGCTGCACGTGCTGAACGTCGCCGCGGCACCCCCGGCGCGCCGACGGGGCGTGGGCACGGCCCTCCTGCTCGAGGCGGCGCGCCTGGCCCGGGCCGGCGGGCTGGTGGAGATCACCCTGGAAGTGAGGGACGGCAACCGGGGGGCGCGGGACTTCTACCGGCGGCACGGGTTCGCCGAGGCCGGGCTCAGGCCCGGCTACTACGCCGACAACGGCGAGGACGCGGTGATCATGACCGCGGCCGTGGCCGCCGTCCTGGGCGAGGGCTGACGGGCGGCCCCGCGGACCGAAAGTTGTTGTCCGGCGCGCCCGGGAAGGACTAACTTGGGGCACACCCAACGCGGCGGCGCCGGACCGTTGCGCCGCCCGGCGCGACTGTCCGCGGCGCCGGCGTGCACGCATGCGAGGAGGACGCCGTGTCCTGGTTGAACGAGACGGCCAAGGGCATCAAGGCCCTGACCAGCCAGAAGAAGGACATCCCGGACAACCTGTGGCGGAAGTGTGCCAAGTGCTCCGAGGTGCTGTACCACCGCGAACTGGACCGCAACCTGTGGGTGTGCGGGTCCTGCGGCCACCACCTGCCGTTCTCCACCGAGCAGTACCTCAAGCTGCTCTTCGACGAGGGCTCCTGGCAGGAGACCCACCGGGGCATCACCAGCACCGACGCCCTGGACTTCAAGGACTCCAAGCGCTACCGCGACCGCATCAAGGCCAGCATGGCCACGACCGGCAAGGAGGACGCGGTCATCACCGGCCGCGGCGAGATCGGCCGCCTGCCCGTCTCGGCCGCCCTGATGGACTTCTCGTTCATGGGCGGCAGCATGGGCTCGGTGGTGGGCGAGAAGATCGCCCGGGCCCTGCTGGACGCGCTGAAGTACCGGGAGGCGGCCCTGGTGCTTTCGCGCAGCGGCGGCGCGCGCATGCAGGAGTCGCTGCTGTCGCTGATGCAGATGGCCAAGACCAGCGCCGTGCTGGCGCGCCTGCGCCGCGAGGGCATCCCCTTCATCTCCGTCCTGACCAACCCCACCACCGGCGGCGTGACGGCCAGCTACGCCATGCTCGGGGACATCAACGTGGCCGAGCCGGGCGCCCTGATCGGGTTCGCCGGTCCGCGGGTCATCAAGCAGACCATCGGCGGCGACCTGCCCGAGGGCTTCCAGTCGTCCGAGTTCCTGCTCGAGCACGGCCAGGTCGACGTGATCGCCGAGCGCAAGAACCTCAAGCAGACCCTCGAGACGACCCTGCACTGGTTCGTCGACGGCCGGGACGTCTCGGTGCGGCGCCCCCCCCGGGGCTGAGGCACCATGGATCCGGGCCAGCCCCGGCACGGCGGGGATGCCGCTCCGCACAGCCACCCGGGAGAGCCCGGGGTCGGCGTCGACCTGCCGCCGCCGTTTGCCGCCGGCGACGCGGCCACGCGCTGGCTCTTCGCCCTGAATCGCTTCGGCATCCGGCCCGGCCTGCAGCGCATCGCGGGGTTGCTGGCGGACCTGGGCCACCCCGAGCGCGGCCTGCGGGTGCTGGTGGTGGCCGGCACCAACGGCAAGGGCAGCACGACCCGCACGCTGGCCCATCTGCTGGAGGCGGCCGGGCTGAGCACCGCCACCTACACCAGCCCCCACCTGCTGGCGGTGCACGAGCGCATCCGCCTGCGGGACCGGGACGTGGACCCCGACGACTTCGCCCGGCGGGTCGCGGCGATCCGGCCCCTGGTCGAGAAGCACGACGCCAGCTGGTTCGAGGCCCTGACGGCCCTGATGGTGCAGATCGCGCGGGACGCCGGTGTGGACGTGGTGTGCTGCGAGGCCGGGCTCGGCGGCCGGCTCGACGCCAGCAATGCCCTGCCCGCGGAGGCCGTCCTGCTGACCACCGTCGCCCTGGACCACCAGCACATCCTGGGCGAGACGCGGCAGGAGATCCTGGCCGAGAAGCTCGGTCTGCTCAAGCGGGGCGTGCCCCTTTACTGCGGCGTGGACGCGGAGCTGCGCGGGCAGGTCTTCGGCACCGCGGTGGCCGCGGGCAGCCCCGTGCTCTTCCTGGACGAGCTGGCCCGCTGGGACGACGCGCCCGGGACCTGGGACCTGGTGCTGCGCGACCGGGTGCTGGCCGGCCTGCCGGACCCGGGCACGCCGGTGCTGAGGCGCAACGTGGCCCTGGCCCTGCTGGCCCTGGCGGACCTGGAGGCCCGCGGCCGCGGGCCGCTGCTGCCGGCGGACCCGGCGGCGGCCCTGGGGAATCTTTTCCTGCCGGGCCGGTACCAGCGCGTGCTCAGCGGTCCCGACTGGATCTTCGATACGGCCCACAACCCCCAGGCCCTCGAGGCCGCCCTGGGAGCTTTTACCGCCCGGCCGGTGCGCGGCCGCCGGGTGCTGGTCTACGGCGCGATGCAGGACAAGCCCGCCGACCCGGCGCTGGCCAAGCTGGTCGGGGCCTGCGACCGCGTGATCGGCCTGCCGGTCGCCCTGCCGCGGTCCTGCACGCCGGCCCAACTGGAGGACCGCCTGCGGGGCTGGTCCCTGGCGCCGGTGGCCTGGCC
>JACZKN010000300.1 GCA_014859985.1 Candidatus Krumholzibacteriia bacterium
GTCGTCTCCCGCGGCGACGTGGGCCGCGGGGTGCTCTACACGGTGCAGCCGGACGACGACCCCGCCTGGCGGCAGAACCTGCTGGCGGGCACCGCGGCGCGGGTCTGGATGCTGCGGGAGCTGGAGTGGCTGCAGGAGGCCCTGACGCCGGCCGGGCAGGCGCCCGCGCTGGCCGACGGCGGCGTCCCGGTGGGCGACCTGGTGCAGGCCTGCCCCGACGCCGACTGGGACAACCTCTGGGCCCAGGTCTGGCTGGAGGCCTGACCCGCTTCAGCGCGGGATCTCGTACTTGCGGATCTTCATGTAGAGCGTCGAGCGGTCGATGCCCAGGATCTCGGCCGCCGCCTTGATGTTGCCGCCCGTGCGCGCGAGCACGGCCTCCACCGCACGCTTCTCGATCTCGTCCAGGGAGAGCCCGTCCGGCACCTCCCAGCGCTCGGAGGTGCGGGCGGCGCGGGCCAGGAAATCGAAGTCCCCGGCCTCGAGGATGTCGCCCGACGCGGTGACCACCGCCCTTTCCACCGCGTTCTCCAGCTCGCGCACGTTGCCCGGCCAGTCGTGGTCCAGCAGCAGCTTCAGCGCGTCCTTGGCGATGCCGCGCACCGGCCGGCCCGCCTCGATCGCCAGCCGGCCGATGAACGCATCCACCAGCAGGGGGATGTCCTCCCGCCGCTCGCGCAGGGTCGGCAGCTGGATGTTGATGACGTTGAGCCTGTAGTAGAGGTCCTCGCGGAACTCGCCGGACTCGACCGCGGCCAGGAGGTCGCGGTTGGTGGCCGCCACCACCCGCGCCTCCATGACGATCTCCTCCGATCCGCCCAGGCGGAAGTAGCGGCGCTCCTGCAGCACGCGCAGCAGGTCCAGCTGCAGCTTCGGCGGAATGTCGCCGATCTCGTCCAGGAAGATGGTGCCGTCGCCGGCCAGCTCGAACTTGCCGCGCTTGCGCGCCACCGCACCGGTGAAGGCACCGCGCTCGTGCCCGAACAGTTCGGATTCGAGCAGGGTCTCGGCCAGCGCCGCGCAGGAGAGACCGACGAACGGCCGCGACGCCCGGCCGCCGGCCTGGTGCAGGGCGCGCGCCACGAGCTCCTTGCCCGTGCCGCTGGCCCCCTGGATCAGCACCGTGCTGCGCTGCCCCGCCACCCGGCGGACCAGCTCGAAGACCGCCTGCATCTTCGGGTTCTTGCTGATGATGTCCTGGAACGAGTAGCGGCGGCTCAGGCGCCGGCGCAGGTACGTGTTCTCCCGCTCGAGGCTCTTGAGCCGGATCACCCGCTGTACGAAGATCGAGATCTCCTCGGGATTGCACGGCTTGACCATGTACTCCTGGGCGCCCTCCTTGATGGCGCTGATGGCCGTATCGACGGTCGCGTAGGCGGTGACGATCACCACCGTGGCGTCGGGCTGGCGCTTGCGGATCTCCATCATCGTCTCGATGCCGTTGATGCCCGGCGGCATCTTCAGGTCGATGAAGTAGATGTCGTAGGCGGTCTCCGCGGCCATGGCGACGGCCTCGCGGCCCGAGGCTGCGATGTCGACGGCGTACGCGTCCTCGCGCAGCCAGGCGGCCAGCGACTCGCGCATGGCGACCTCGTCGTCGACCACCAGGATCCTCCAGCGGCTGTTCATGGCGTCACTCCTCGGCGGGGTCGGCGCCCCGGCGCATGGTTTCCAGTCGGGCGGCGAGGCGCGCGCCGCAGTCGCGGCAGAGCCTCGCCTTCTTCCGGTCGATGAAGACTATGTTCACGGACAGGGACATGGCGCAGCCCTGGTCCGTGCAGTGCACGAGCCCGCAGGTGTGGCCCAGTTCGTGCAGCACCTCCTTGCGCAGGCGCTCCGCGAGCACCGCCGGCGCCGGGGGCAGGCCGTAGAACTCGGGCCGCAGCCGGGCCAGGGAGACGATGGCCCCCCGGCCGTCCAGCTGCGCCTGCCCGAAGACGAACGTCAGCATGGGGATGGCCAGGTCCAGCCCGGTCAGCACCAGCAACCGCGTCGCGTCGGGCGGGCAGAGGTCCAGCGCCGTCGCCAGCACCAGCGAACTGTCGTGCTGGCCGCGCCGGGCGTCGAAGGTCGCGTCCGGCACCGCCAGCGGCGGCAGCGTGCGGACCTCGAACCCGAAGACGTCCGCGGCCAGGGCCCCCGCCCCGGCGAGGTCGCCTGCCTGCACTCCTGCGGTCGGCAGCAGGCACAGCAGCATCACGTCCCCGCGCCGGACCCCGCGGGCCCGGCCGCCGCGGGCGCCGCGAACAGCGCCCCGTCCGGACGCAGGGGCAGGGTCACCGTGAACCGCGTGCCCCGTCCCAGCGCCGTCTCCACGTCGATCTGGCCCCCGTGGGACTCGACGATGCCGTAGACCACGGCCAGTCCCAGGCCGGTGCCCTGGCCCTCCTGCTTGGTGCTGAAGAAGGGGTCGTAGAGCTTCTCCAGGTGCTCGGGGGCGATGCCCGAGCCCGTGTCCGCCACCTCCAGCGCCACCGCGTCCCGGCCCGGCACCCGGCGCGTGCGGACGGTCACCGCGCCCGTCTCCATGGCCTCGGCGCCGTTGATGACCAGGTTGGTCACGATCTGCTGGACCTGTGAGGCGTCGCAGAACACCGGCGGCAGGTCGCCGGCCAGTTCGGTGCGCGCCTCGACCCCGCCCAGCTCCAGGCGGTGGCGGATGACCGCCAGGGTGCGCAGGATGATCTCGTTCAGGTCGTAGGCCGCGCGGCACGGCGCCGACTGGCGCGAGAACACCAGCAGGTCGCGCACGATGTGGCCGCAGCGGACGGTCTCGGTGACGATGTGGTCGAGCCAGATCCTGAACTCGCCCGCGCGCTCCCGGGGCACCCCGTCGGAGGTGATCACCCGCTGCATCAGCTTGCCGAAGTTCACGACTCCGGCCAGCGGGTTGTTGATCTCGTGGGCCACGCTCGCCGCCAGCTGGCCGAGGGAGGCCAGCCGGTCGTTCTGGATCAGCTTGCGCTCGGTCTCGCGCAGGCGCTGCGTGCGCTCCTCCACCTGGCGCTCGAGGGTCTCGGTGAACTCGCGCACCTGCTCGTCGGAGGCGCGCAGGCGCTCCTGCATGACGGCGAAGGAGTGGGCCAGCTCGCCCAGCTCGTCCTCCGCCTCCACGCGCACCGGCGCCCCGCCGCCGTGCACGCCCACCTGCTGGGTGGCCTCGATCAGGCGCCGCACCGGTTGCTGCACGAAGCGCCGCGAGAACAGCACCACGAAGAAGAACAGCACGACCACCGAGACCGCCGAGACCAGGAACGACTGGAAGCGCACGCCGGCCACCTGGCGGTCCACCCGGTCCAGGGGCATGGTCACGTCCACCACGCCCAGCACGTTGATCCCGGCCGGATGGGCGTGGCAGGCGGCGTTGCTGCATGAGGGCTCGTTGTAGATGGGGGTGACCATGCCCAGCACCCGGCCACCCTCGGGGCGGCGGAAGATGCGGGTCCGCGTGGGCACGTCCACCTGCACCAGGGGCCGGTCCACGGCGTGGCACATGTCGCAGGCCTCGGCACCCGTGTCCACGGTGCGGTTGCCGTCGTCCCCCGAGGAGAACATGATGCGCCCGGTCTTGTTGAAGATCCGCACCTTCTCGATGCTCTCCTGGCGGCCGACGTTGTTCATCATCTCGTAGACCCGCTCGCGGCGGTCCTCGAGCATGGCGTGCCAGGTGGTGCTGACGATGGTCTGGGAGAGGAGGTCGGCGCTGAGGGTCATCTCCTGCAGGAGCTGGCGCTCCTGGGAGCGGATGTTGAACACGGCGAACACGCCCTCGACGACGATGACCATCAGCGTGAGGTACAGGATCAGCTTCCGCGCGATGCCCCTGGGCATGTCGACCCCCCGGGCGAAGGACGGCGGGCCCCGCTTCCCGGAGCGGAAACGCGCCCGACACACCCCAAACGTAGGCGCCGCCGCAACCAAGTCAAATTGTTATGGATTACCGTTTCACGGAGTTGCCAAGGGGAGTCGGCCACCCCTCATTCCAGCACCTGCAGGCGCACCGGGACCAGCCCGGCGGCGACGAAATCCAGCTCCCGCGCCGCCCGCCGGGAGACGTCGACGACGCGGCCCGCGACGAAGGGGCCGCGGTCGTTGACCCGCAGGGTGACCGCCCGGCCGTCGTCCAGGCGGGTCACGCGGATGCGGGTGCCGAAGGGCAGGTTGCGATGGGCGGCGGTCAGGGCGTTCTCGTCGTAGATCTCGCCGCTGGCGGTGGGGCGGCCGTGGTACCGGGAGGCGTAGTAGGAGGCCAGGCCGGTCTGCACCGCGGTGTCCCGGCCCACCTCGGCGTGGGCGCCGGGGCCGGGGCCGGAACCGGCGCAGCCCGCGCAGGCGGCAAGGGCGGCGGCCGCAGCCAGGGCCAGGGTGCGGCGGACGGCGTTCACGGGCCTCTCCCTTTCGGCACGGGTGCGGCGGTTCGGGCGCAGCCGTAGCAGGATCCGGGCCCGCTCAGCCCGCGCAGCGGTCCAGGAACGCCAACAGCTTGCGGTTGAAGAAGTCGGGGTTCTCCACGCTGCTGAGGTGCCCCGCCCCCGGCACGATGTGCAGCTCCGCCTGCGGGATGAGCCCGTGCATCGCGCACGAGGCGTCCGGGGGCGTCACCTCGTCGTGCTCCCCCACCATGATCAGGGTGGGCACGGCGATCCGCGCCAGCGACTCCGTGGTGTCGGTGCGTCCGGCCAGGGCGAGCAGGGTTCCGGCGATGGCCAGCGGCTCGGTCCCGGCGATGATCAGCCGGATGGCCTCGACCGCCTCCGGCCGCGCCGCGAACGTCCCCGGAGCGAACACGGCCTTGACGAAGCCGTCGGCGAAGGCCGCCGCCCCGTCGCGCTTGACCGCCGCGGCCCCGGCGGCGCGCTTGAGCTTCGCCTCGTTCCCGTCCGCCTCGCTGCGGGTGTCGCAAAGAGCGAGGCCCCGGCAGCGCCCCGGCGCGCGCTCCACCGCCCGCAGCGCGACGTAGCCGCCCATGGACAGCCCCACCAACACCGCCCTGGCGATGCCCAGGTGGTCCAGCAGGGCCAGCAGGTCGTCCACGTGGCCCTCGACCGTGTACTGCCCGTCGCCGACGCCGCTGCGGCCGTGGCCGCGCAGGTCGTAGGCGACCGCGCGGTGCCGCGCCGCCACCGCGTCCAGCTGCGGCGCCCACATGGCGTGGCTGAACGGGAAGCCGTGGATGAACACGACGGGCAGCGCCGTGACTGCGCCCTGCTCGACGTAGTGGATGGTCACGCCGTTGATCAACGTCTGCATCGCTTCCTCCCTCTTCGCGTGCGCGCCGGACCTCCCTGCCACCTTAGGTGCACGCGCGGGCGGCAGCAACCTGCGCCCGCCGCTGCGATACGCGCTTTCCCTATGACTCGCCCCGTGTATATAATCCGCGACGAGGTACGAGGCCGACCATCGCCATGAAAGCGGATACCACCGTGCGCATCTGCCTGCTCACGCCCCAGGACCTGGACGCCGATCCCTTCCCCGACAACGATTGGCCCAACGATCCGCGACCCTACATCCCCGAGGCGGCGTGGCACGTGGCGACCCTCGAGAAGGCCACGGCGGCGCGCGACGTGGCCAGGCTGATCAGGCAGGGCGGCTTCGACCTCTTCTTCAACCTCTGCTCGGGCGCCGCCGACGAGGACATGCCGGGCATCGAGGTGGCGCGCGTGCTGGAACGCCACGACGTGCCCTTCGCCGGCCCCAGCGTCTCGTTCCACGAGCCGACGCGGGCCCGCATGAAACGGGCCTGCCGTGCCGCCGGCATCCCCACGCCGGCCCACCTGTTCATCCGCGACGAGGCGGGCATCGCGCGCGCCGCGGCCCGCCTGCGCTTCCCGCTGATCGTCAAGCACCACAGCAGCTACGCCAGCATCTCCCTGAGCCGTTCGTCGCGGGTTTGCTCCCCGGCCGGCCTCTACCGCCAGGCGCGCAAGATCCTCGCCCGCCACGGCGCCGCCCTGGTGGAGGAGTTCGTCGAGGGCACCGAGTGCACGGTGCTGGTGGCCGAGAATCCCCAGGCCGGGGCCGCACCGACCACCTACACGCCCATCCAGTACCGCTTCCCCCCGGGCGAGACCTTCAAGCACGAGAACCTCAAGTGGGTGGACTACGCGGGGCTGGACGCCCACCCGGTGGAGGACCCCCTGCTGGCGGCGCGGCTGCGCGGCATCTCCGCGCGCTTTTTCACCGCCGTCGGCGGCAACAGCTTCGCGCGCTGCGACATCCGCGTCGACCGCGACGGCACGCCCTGGATGCTGGAGATCAATCCCAACTGCGGCGTCTACTACCCGCCCAGCGCCCCCGGCAGCGCCGACCTCTGCCTGGTCCACGACCCGGCCGGCCACGAGGGGTTCACCCGCCAGCTGGTGGAGGCTGCCGTGCGGCGCCATGCGCGCCGCCGGCGCGGGCGTCGGGGCAGCGACGCCGCCTGACGGGCCCGGCTCCGCGCCGAACCGGTCAAGTCCCTGCCGATCCTGACGATAATCCCACGGCTACCGCCGCCCGGTCCCGGCGGCGCACCGCTGCGCACGCATCATCGCCCCGACCCGGAGGAGCCAGCCGTGCTCGACGCCGCGCTCAAATCCAAGGCCGACATGGAGATAAGTGAGATCCTGCGCACCGTCGACCTGTTCGACGGCCTCGACGTCGGGCAGGTGCGCGCCTTCGCCGAGGCCGGCGAGATCCGCGTCCTCGAGCGCGGCGAGCTGCTCTTCCGCCGGGGCGAACCCTCGGACCGCATCTTCCTGCTCATGGACGGCGCCATCGAGATCATCCGGGCCACGGCCGACCAGCCTACTCCGGTACCGGTGGCGTACATCACGCCCGGTGAGCTGGTCGGCGACATGGCCCTGCTCACCGGCACGCCCCGCGGCTCGGACGCCCGCATCCCCGAAGTGGCGATGATCTGGGAGCTGACCAGCGAGCGGTTCGACCGGATCGCCGAGCGCATTCCCGGCTACGGCATGCGCCTGGCGCGGATGTTCGCCCGCCGCATGCAGGACCTGATCACGCACATGCGCCGCCAGTCCAGGCGCAAGGAACTGACCGGCAAGCTGCGCCATTTCGACATGCCGACGGTGGTGCAGACCCTGATCAACGCCAAGCAGAACGGCCTGCTGTCCTTCATGGACGACGAGGGCAAGACCTTCGCCGAGGTGATGCTGGCCAACGGCGCCATCGACCGGGCCTGGTGCGGTCCGCTGCACGGCGAGGAGGCCTTCACCGAGATCTTCCTGCTGCGCGACGAGGGCGAGTTCATCTTCCGTTCCACCGACACCCTCGATCCCGAGGCCATCAGCCCCGTGGCCATCGAGGCGCCGGCCATGCACGTCCTGATGGAGGCGATGCGCCGCTCCGACGAGCTGACGAAGCTGCGCGGGGAGATGCCGGACCTCAAGCGGAGTTTCGAGGCCGTCACCACCGCGCTGTCCTGGAGCGACCCGGCCGACACGGACGTGGCCCAGGCGGTGCTGCGCCTGCTGCGCTCGCCGCGCCAGCTCGACGGCCTCAACGAACTCGTGCCCTGCTCGACCTACACCCTCTGCCGGGTGGCCAAGATCCTCATCGACACGAGGCAGGTGGCCGCGGTCTAGCGGCGCGGCACCCGCAGCGCCGCGCGGCCCAGCCCCCAGCGGGAGGCGAAGGCGTCCAGGGGCCCGGATTCCGCCCCCCGGTAGCGCAGGTCCTCCGGCGCGCACACGCAGGGCGCCCCGCGGTCCAGCTGCACCAGACGGCGGCTCAGCAGGGCGTCTTCCCTGCCGGCCGCGAGCTTGTCCCGCAGCCCCCGGGCCCCCCGCAGCGGCAGCAGCGCCACCCGGTCCAGGCCGGCGTAGATGGCGTCCAGGTCGCCGAACTCCGCCAGCAGCGCCGCAGCCGCTTTCGGTCCCACCCCGCGCACGCCGGGGACGTTGTCCACCGCGTCGCCGGTCAAAGCCAGCAGATCCGCCACCTGCGAGGCCCTGACGCCCAGGCGCGCCGGCACGCCGGCCTCGTCCCACCACTCGTCCTTCGCCAGGTTCCAGATGCGCACGCCCGGGCCCAGCAGCTGGGCCAGGTCCTTGTCCCCCGTGACGATCACCACCTCGCAGCCGTCCTTGCGCAGGCGGTCGGTGAGGGTGGCGATCAGGTCGTCGGCCTCCCAGCCGGGCTGCATCGCCGTGGCGATGCCCAGGCGCGCGACCAGCTCGCGGCAGAGGTCGAACTGGGGCACCAGGTCCGGCGGCGGCGCGCCGCGGTTGGCCTTGTAGGCGGGGTAGAGGTCGTTGCGGAAGGTGCGCGCACCGGCGTCGAAGCAGCAGACCAGCAGTTCCGGCCGGTGGTCGGCCAGGAACTTCTGCAGGGTCAGGCCCAGGCCGAAGACGGCGTTGATCGGCGTGCCGTCGGGCGCGGCCATGGGCCGCATGGCGTAGTAGCTGCGGAACACGTAGGCCATGCCGTCGACCAGGTAGGCGGTGGGGGCCACGGCGCCTACTCCCGGTCGGCCGCGGCCTGCAGCAGGGCCTTCAGCTCGGCGTAGTTGGCCGGCTCCCCCAGGTCGTGGCTGGTGAGGTTGTACACGGCGACCGGCACGTTGTCCCGGTCCAGCACGATCACGTCGCGGTAGGTCACCTCCCAGTCGGCCCACACCGGCTCGGCCAGGATCTCCTGCAGCCAGGGGATGTCCTTGCCCTCGCACGCGTAGGCGTTCTCGCTCTCGTGGCCGACGGCGTTGACCCCGTGGATGCGCACCGCGACCGGCCACGCCTCGCCGTCGATGTCCTGCTGCAGGGCGTCGAGTGAGCCGAACTGGCTCACGCAGTAGCTTCAGGTGGCGTGGCCGAAGTACCAGGCCGAGACCTTCTCGAGGTGATCGCGGGGCGAGACCTGCTGCTGGTAGGTCCCGGACGTGGGATTGACGTCCGGCAGGGCGAAATCCGGCGCCGGCTCCCCGGCCGGGGGACCGCCGGGGCCCACCGGGTCGTCGTCGCCGCAGCCGCCGGCGGCCGCGACCAGCAACAGGGCCAGAAGCAGCTTAACTGGTTTGTTTTTCATTTTTTTCCATCGACGGTGTGGGGATCGCAGTTTCTCGCCCCGATCATAGCACGCCGGAACGCCTGTGCACCTGCAATCGGGACTGTTTCTGGTTCATATCGACGCGTGGCGGTCAGCGGCTACCAGACGGGCCCGTCACCGTCGCGGTCCCGGTCGGCGAAGGCGCAGGTGCCCTTCTCCACGTGGCCGCGGTAGCACTCCTCGCCGGAGACGGCGTAGTGCTCCTCGAGGGCACGGCAAAGCTCCGGCCGCTTCAGCCAGGCCCCGGCCGCATCCACCAGCACCTCGGTGTCCAGCGCCGTCAACTCCTTGCGGTAGACCCCGAAGATGCGCGCGTCCTGCGGCCTGATCTCCTGCTCGTCCAGGCACTCGATCAGGCCGCACAGGGTGCCGCTGAAGTAGTGGTCCCAGACCGGTTCCCTGCCCCGGCCCCCCAGGATGTCGACCCAGCCCTCGTAGGTGTAGGGCAGGCTCCTGTCCCGCTTCGACCACGGCATGCCGGCGGTGTTCAGGGCGGCCATCGCTTCCCTCCCGCGTCGGCGCCCCCACCCCCGGGGGCGCACCCGACCACCGTACCCCCGCCGGCCGTGCCTGTCAAACCGGCCTGTAAGATCTTGACTATGCGCGATCACGAAAGCATCGTTGTTGCATAGATGCTTTACCCGCCGCAGGATCGGCCCCGCGGTCGGATCCGTCTGCCGCCACCCCGAACGCCGAGGGATCGCCATGCCCGCCAAGATCGTCTGGACGAAGATCGACGAAGCCCCCGCCCTGGCCACCTACTCCCTGCTGCCCATCGTGCAGGCCTACCTCAAGGGCACGGGCGTCGCGGTGGAGCAGAGCGACATCTCCCTGGCCGGGCGCATCATCGCCACCTTCCCCGAGCGGCTGACCCCCGCCCAGCGCATTCCCGACAACCTGGCCACCCTGGGCGCGCTGGCCCGGACGCCTGCGGCCAACATCATCAAGCTGCCCAACGTCAGCGCGTCGGTGCCCCAGCTGCAGGCGGCCGTCAAGGAGCTGCAGGACCACGGCTACGACATCCCCGACTACCCCGAGGAGCCGCGCAGCGAACAGGAGAAGGCCCTGCAGGCCCGCTTCGCCAGGGTGCTGGGCTCGGCCGTCAACCCGGTGCTGCGCGAGGGCAACTCCGACCGCCGCGCCGCCGTCGCGGTCAAGAAGTTCGCCCGGAAGAATCCCCACCGGATGATGAAGCCCTGGCCCGCCGAGGGCAGCAGGTGCCGCGTGGCCCACATGACGGAAAAGGACTTCTACGGCACCGAGAAGTCGGTCACCGTGCCCCGGGCCACCGAGGTGCGCATCGAGTTCACCGCCGGCAGCGGCACGGCGACGGTCCTGAAGGACAAGCTGGCCCTGCTCGAGGGCGAGGTCATCGACACCGCCGTGATGAACGTGGCCGCCCTGCGCGCCTTCTACGCCCGCACCATCGACGAGGCCAGGCGCGACGGCACCCTGCTGTCGTTGCACCTGAAGGCCACCATGATGAAGGTCTCCGACCCGGTGATGTTCGGCCACTGCGTCTCGGTGTTCTACGCCAAGGCCCTGGACAAGCATGCCGACGCGCTGCGGGAGATCGGCGCCAACGTGGCCCACGGCCTGGCCGGCGTGCTGGCCAAGCTGGACCGGCTGCCGGCGGCGAAGAAGGCCGGGATCGAGGCCGACATCGCGGCCTGCTATGCGGACCGCCCCGACCTGGCCATGGTCGATTCGCGCAAGGGCATCACCAACCTGCACGTGCCCAACGACGTGATCGTCGACGCCTCCATGCCCAACGTGGTGCGCGACGGCGGCCGGATGTGGGACAAGGACGACCAGCTGCGCGACACCGTGGCCATGGTGCCGGACCGCTGCTATGCCACCATGTACCAGACCATCATCGAGGATTGCCGGGAGCGCGGCCAGTTCGACCCCGCCACCATGGGCAGCGTGTCCAACGTGGGCCTGATGGCCCAGAAGGCCGAGGAGTACGGCTCCCACGACAAGACCTTCATCGCTCCGGCGGCCGGCGTGATGCGCGTGGTCGACGCCGACGGCGCCGTGCTCATGGAGCAGCCGGTCGAGACGGGCGACATCTTCCGCATGTGCCAGGCCAAGGACGTGCCCATCCGCGACTGGGTGAGGCTCGCCGTCGCCCGCGCCCGCGCCAGCGGCGCGCCGGCGGTGTTCTGGCTCGACGAGCGCCGCGCCCACGACGCGCAGATCATCCGCAAGGTGAAGAGCTACCTGCCCTTGCACGACACCGCCGGCCTGGACCTGCACGTCATGAGGCCCGTGGACGCCATGAAGTTCTCGCTGGAGCGCATCCGCCGCGGCCAGGACACCATCTCGGTCACCGGCAACGTGCTGCGCGACTACCTGACCGACCTCTTCCCCATCCTCGAGCTGGGCACCAGCGCCCGCATGCTCTCGATCATCCCGCTGCTCGACGGCGGCGGCCTGTTCGAGACCGGCGCGGGCGGCTCGGCGCCCAAGCACGTGCAGCAGTTCCTGCAGGAGGGCCACCTGCGCTGGGACTCGCTGGGCGAGTACTGCGCCCTGGTGCCGTCGCTGGAGCTGGCGGCACAGCAGACGGGCAGCGCCACCGCCGCCCTCCTGGCCGAGACCCTGGACCGGGCCGTGGGCAGTTACCTGGAGCACGCCCGCTACCCGTCGCGCAAGGTGGGCGAGATCGACAACCGGGGATCGACCTTCTACCTGGCCCTGTACTGGGCCGAGGCCCTGGCGGCCCAGGACAAGGACCCGGCCCTGAAGGCCAGGTTCGGGCCGGTGGCAGCGGCCCTGGCCAGGGACCAGGAAAAGATTGCCGCCGAGCTGCTGGCCGCCCAGGGCAGGCCGACGGACCCCGGCGGCTATTTCCACCTTGACGACGCCAAGGCCGTGGCCGCCATGCGGCCCAGCCCGACGTTCAACGCGATCATCGACGCCCTGTAGGGGCGACCGGAGCATGCGACCGGCGCGGGGCGGGCCTTCTGGCCCGCCCTTTGCGTCCCCGGCAGCAGTTCCCGGCCCGGTCCGGCGAATCGCAAGACGCCCACTTGCCGCCGACCGGTCGGGACCGCGCAAAGGGATGGCCCGCCGTGACCCAGCAAGCCCCGATCCTCCCCGTGACGGACGATGGCGCCGCCCTGCGGAACGCCGCCGCGGGGTTCCGCGAACTGCCCGCCATGCCCGGGACCGTGACCGCGGTGCTGGAGCAGCTGGCCTCCCCGGACTGGACCATCCCCGGGATCGAGGCCACCATCGCCGCCGATCCGGCCCTGGTGGCCCGCCTGATCAGCGTCAGCAACTCGGCCCTGTACGGGGCCGCGGTGGAGATCCGGACCCTGAACCAGGCCCTGGTGCGGCTGGGCTACCGCGCGATCCGGTCCCTGGTGATCGTGGCCGGCGCCCGCGCCCTCTTTCCCCTGGACGACGAACACGTCGGCCGCTGGGGCCGCGAGCTGTGGCGCCACTCGGCCGGCGCCGGCGTCGCCGCGCGCATGGTGGCCGAGGCCGCCCGGCAGCGCGATCCCGACGACGCCTTCGCCGCGGGCGTCCTCCACGACATCGGCAAGGTGGTGATCCTGCTCAACCGCCCCGGCGACTACGGGCGGATCCAGGAGCTCGTGCTCGGTGGATGCTGCGACAGCCGCGCGGCCGAGACGGCGATCGCCGGCGTCGACCACGCGCACCTGGCCGCCTGCCTCACCTCGCGCTGGACCCTGCCCGCGGGCATCGTCGGCGCCATCGTCGGCCATCACGAGCCCGACCGGTCCGGCGAGCACGCCCGCCTGGCGCGCATCGTGGCCTGCGGCAACGACCTGGCCCACCTGCACGAGGGGCGCGATCCGGAGGTCCTGCTGCCCGCCGTCCACGACGCCCTCGGCCGGCTCGGGCTGGCCTTCGGCGCCGCCGAGGACCTGGTCGAGCGGGTCCGGCTGCAGCTGGCGGACCTGGGCGACCTGGTCTGACCCGCGATCCGTGCTATGATCCCGACCGGCCGAGCGGCACGGCGACGGGCGCCGCGCCGGCCCGTCGGCCGGATGGGATCCTGCCATGACCTTCCGCATCGGCGTGATCGGTGCCGGCAGCCACGGACAGCGCTACCTGCGGCACGCCGCCGCCGACGTGCCGGGCATGGGGGTGGCCGCCCTGTGCCGCCGCGACGCCGCGGCCGGAAGGCCGCTGGCCGACGGGCTCGGCGTCCGCTACCACGCCGACCCGGCCGCGCTGGTCGCCGACCCGCAGGTGGACGGGGTCGTCGTCTGCACCCCGCCGTCGAGCCACTTCGCCCTGGCCGCCGCGGTGCTGGCCGCCGGCAAGCCGCTGCTCTTGGAGAAGCCCCTGACCGGCACCCTGGACGAGGCCGCACGGCTGGCCGCCCTGGACGCCGCGGCCCCGCACCCCCTGATGCTCGCCCAGTCCCTGCGCTGGAACCCGGTGATCGCCAGGGTGCGCGAGCTGTGGCCCCTGCTCGGCCCGGTGCACCTGGTGCGCCTGGCCCAGCGCCTGGCCCCCACCGCCCTGGCCTGGCAGCGCGACCCCGCCACGAGCGTGGGCGGCTCGGTGCTGCTGACGGGCGTGCACCTGTTCGACACGGTGCGCCACCTGACCGGTCGCGAGTTCACGGAGATCGATTCCCGCCACCGGCAGGTGCTGAACCCCGCGGTCGAGGACCTCTTCCTGGCCCGCGGCCGCCTGGACGACGGCTGCTGGGTGGACCTGGAGGTCAGCAAGTACACCCGGTCGCGGGCCTGCTGGCTGGAGGCGGTCGGCGAGGACGGGCAGCTGTGGGCCGACTACCTGCTGGGCGGCGTGGTCCTGCGGCGCGGAAAGGACGAGGAACTGCACGACGTGTCCGCCACTGCGCCTACCCTGCCGCCGCTCTTGGCGGCCTGGCTGGCGGCGGTGCAGCGCGGAACGCTCCCGCCCTGCGGCGCGGCCGACGGCCTGGCCACACTGACGGTCGTGGACGCCTGCTACCGCTCGGCCCGGGCCGACCGGGCGATGGCGGTCTGACGCACGAACCCGGCCCGGTCAAGGGGACCGGGCCGGGCTCGTTGCTCAGCACAGGAGCGGGCAGGACGACCTAGCGGTAGTTGGCCTTGAACGTCCCCCACGCGGCCTCGTCGGTCGGCACGGGGTCGAAGCAGTTGGTGTTCTGCACCGCATTCGCTTCGCCGGGCGTGGCGCAGCGCAGCGAGAAGTCCGCGGCGTTGTCGTCGGTGTCGGCGCCGTCCGGCAGGCGGCACAGGGAGACGAAGGGATCGGCGCCGGTGTCGGCAGGCGCCGAAGCGCCCTCGCCGTAGCCGGGCACCACGCCTTCGTAGCTGAGGGCATCGACGATGACGGCCCCGTTGAAGAGGGCCATCGCGTCGGGAGCGCCGTTCTGGATCAGGTTGGTGTCAGGGCTGATGTCCAGGTTGCAGTACGGGGTGAAGTCGCTGTTGGCGCAGATCACGAAGAACCCGCCGGGGGCGATGCTGTAGCCCGACAGGTCGATCGCCAGGTACTCGAGGTTCGTCGCGCCGTTGATCAGGCGCAGGACGTAGCCGGTCAGGTCCACCGTCTCGATGCCGTTGTTGTAGAGCTCGATGAACTCGGCCGTGTCGGTGCCGGGCTGGTCGTAGTCGACCTCGTTGATCACGACCGTGGCCGCGGCCGCGGTGCACAACACGAGCGAAAGGGCAAGGGCGCCCACGAGGACAACGCGATAGTATCTCATCATTCCGGACCTCCGCTTCCTGGGTGTGTCGGAACCGGCTTTCCCTGGCGGTGGATTCCCCCGGCCGGTTCTGGATTTGCGATCCTAGCACATCCGGCCAAGCGTTTCCACTGGTCTTCTGACGTTTGGGCATCCGCCGCCCCTCCCCGGGCCCCGCCGCGGGCTTTCGGACCGGCGCAAGTTGTTCTACCATGGCTCCTGACTCCCGGACCTCCACCAGCCCGAAAGGCCGGCCGCCCCATGACGACCGACGCTTCCGGCGCCCCGCGCCCCTCCGTCCTGTCCCGTTTCCTGGGTGCCGTCGAGACGGTGGGCAACGCCCTGCCCAACCCGGCCACCCTCTTCGCCCTGCTGGCCGGGCTGGTGGCCGTCGCCTCCTGGCTGCTGAGCCGGCTGGGCGTGACCGCGGCCCACCCCGGCGACGGCTCGCCCATCGAGGCGGTGAACCTGCTCTCCCGCGACGGCCTGCACTGGGTCCTGGACACCACGGTCGAGAACTTCACCGGCTTCGCCCCCCTGGGCACGGTGCTGGTGGCCCTGCTGGGCATCGGCGTGGCCGAGAAGAGCGGCATGATCGGCACCGTGCTGCGCCTGCTGCTGCACGCGGCGCCCCGGCGCCTGCTGACCTTCGTGATCGTCCTGAGCGGCGTGCTGTCGAACATGGCCAGCGACGTGGGCTACGTGCTGCTGGTGCCCCTGGGCGCCATCATCTTCCTTTCGGTAGGTAGGCACCCCCTGGCGGGGCTGGCCGCGGCCTTCGCCGGGGTCTCGGGCGGGTTCAGCGCCAACCTGCTGCTGGGCACCATCGACCCGCTGCTGGCGGGCATCACCCAGGAGGCGGCGCGCATCATCGACCCCGGCTACACGGTGACGCCGGCCTGCAACTACTACTTCATGGTCGTCTCGACCTTCCTGATCGCCGCCCTGGGCACCTGGGTCACCGAGCGGATCGTCGCCCCGCGCCTGGGCGAGTATGGCGGCGCCGGCCCGGACGGCACCCCCGGCCTGGAGCCCCTGACCCCCCGGGAAAAGCGGGGCCTGTGGTGGGCCCTGGTCGTGAACCTCGGGCTGGTGGCCCTGGTGCTGTGGGGCCTGCTGCCGACGGACGGCTTCCTGCGCGCCGACGACGGGAGCGTGCTCCATTCGCCGTTCATGCACGGCATCGTCACCTTCATCTTCCTGGGGGGCCTGCTGACGGGCGTGGCCTACGGCGTGGCCGCGGGCACCTTCCGCAGCGACGCCGACGTGGTCGCGGGCATGAAGCAGGCGATGGAGACCATGGGCCTTTTCCTGGTGCTGGTGTTCTTCGCCGCCCAGTTCGTGGCCTACTTCAAGCACACCAACCTGGGCATGATCGTGGCGATCAAGGGCGCCGGCGCCCTGCAGGCCTCGGGCCTGGGACCGATCCCGCTGATGCTCGCTTTCGTCATCCTTTCGGGCCTGATCAACCTGGCCATGGGCAGCGCCTCGGCCAAGTGGGCGTTCATGGCGCCCATCTTCGTGCCCATGTTCATGCTGCTGGGCTACACCCCCGAGCTGGTGCAGGGGGTCTACCGCATCGGCGACAGCACCACCAACATGATCTCGCCCATGATGTCGTTCTTCGCCTTGATCGTGGCCTTCGTCCAGAAATACGAGCCGAAGGCGGGTATCGGCACGGTGATCGCCACCATGCTGCCGTACACCATCGTCTTTACCGCTGGCTGGATGGTGCTGCTGGTGGTCTGGCTGCTGCTGGGGCTGCCCCTGGGTCCGGGGGCGGGGCTGCGCCTGGAGCCCTGAGGCCCCCGGCCGATGGTAGTGAATCGGGATTGACGAACCCGGGCGGGGGGTGTATCTTGGCGCCATCAATCGCTGAGTCTGCGACCAATCCCGTGGACACGTTCAGGCCAGGTTGACCGCCGCCCTTGGTGCGGCCCGTCGGTGCGTGCCGGACCCGGGAAGTCGCAAATTGGCTCTCAGGAGCCCTGCAGCAGCGCGATGCATCGGCGCCGTCGGCCCCCGGGCCGGCGGGCCCGAAAGATCCTCCCGACAGTCGGGGGATGCGGTCCGGCATAGGCCGGGCCCGTGTGATGCGCCTGGGACCCGCCGGAAGAAGCCGGGGGTCGTGGGAGCTCAGGTAAGCCGGAACGCCGGCATTTGGAGTGAAGAACGTGAAGAAACTGTACGTGGGCAACCTGCCCTTCACCGCCACCGAAGACGAGATCGCCCAGCTTTTCGGCCAGCACGGCAACGTGCACTCGGTCGCGCTGATCAATGACCGCGAGACCGGCCGCCCCCGCGGCTTCGGCTTCGTGGAGATCGACGACGACGCGGTGCAGACCATGGTCTCGTCGCTGGACGGCGTCGAGCTCGGCGGCCGCACCCTGCGCGTCAACGAGGCGCAGGATCGGCCCCGCACCGGTGGTGGCGGCGGCGGCGGCGGCGGTCGCGGCGGTTACGGC
>JACZKN010000301.1 GCA_014859985.1 Candidatus Krumholzibacteriia bacterium
AGAATGTGTATAAGAGACAGGCAGCGGTTCGTCCGCGCCGCCGCGCAGGATCTCCAGGGTCCCGTCGGCGTGGATCACGCCGGTCAGGCCCGGCAGCAGCTCGGCGGTGCGCACGGGCTGCGGCGCGGCGCCGTGGGCCGCCGTCGCCAACACCAGGGCAACACAAAGCGCCGCCCCCGAAGGGGCGGTCCACCGGGCGCGCCCGCGGCGCAGCATCCGGAGTGCATTGGTCCTGGTGACGCCGGTCATGGCATTGATACTAGGCTCGCCTGTCGGGGGAATCAAGCGCCCGGAACCGTGCTCGCGCAACCTGCATGGGCGGGCGCGGTTGGCCCGGGGGCGCCGGGACGACGGGGGCGCCTTTGACCCCGGCGCCCCGGTCCCTAGCCGGCGGGCGGCTCCTGCGCGGTTTCCTCGACCGTCTCCTCGGCGATATCCTGGCCGATCTTGGCCAGGCCGCCCACAAGATCGCCCTGGTTGAGGTTGATGATGCGCACGCCCTGGGTGTTGCGGCCCAGTTCGCTGACCGAGTCCAGCGCGATGCGGATCATGATGCCGCCCCGCGTGATGACCATCAGCTCCTCGCCGGGCAGGACGTCGCGGATGCCCACCAGCGGTCCGTTGCGGTCGCTGCATTTGACGGTGATCAAACCCTTGCCGCCGCGCTTCTGCAGGCGGTAGTCCTCCAGCGGCGAGCGCTTGCCGTAGCCGTTCTGGGTCAGCACCAGCAGCGTGCCCTCCTGCTGGTCGCGGTCCACCACCACCATGCCCACGACCATCTCGCCCCGGCCGAGGGTGATGCCGCGCACGCCGCGCGCCGTGCGGCCCATGGGGCGCATGTCCGTCTCGTGGAAGCGGATGGCCATGCCGCCGCTGGTGGCCAGGACGATGTCGCTGCTGCCGTCGGTCTCGCGCACGGAAACCAGGTACTCCTCGTCGATCAGGTTGATGGCGCGGATGCCCGCCTGCCGCGGCCGCGAGAAGTCGGCCAGGGGCGTGCGCTTGACCACGCCCAGGTTGGTGGCGAAGGCCAGGAAGTGGTCCCCGGCGAACTCGCGCACCGGCACCACGGCGTGGATGCGGTCGCCCGACTGGATCTGGATCAGGTTCACCAGCGGCTTGCCGCGGGCCGCGCGCGCCGCCTTGGGGATCTGGTGCACCTTCAGCCAGTAGAGCTGGCCCTTCTCCGTCAGCACCAGCAGGTACTGGTGGGTCGACGCGATGAAGAGGTTGTCGACGAAGTCCTCCTCCTTCGTCTGCATCGCCGTGATGCCCTTGCCGCCGCGGCCCTGCTGCCGGTAGGTGTCCAGGGGGATGCGCTTGGCGTAGCCCTGGTTGCTGATGGTCACGACCATCGGCTCGTCGGCGATCAGGTCCTCCAGGTCGATCTCGCCCTCGTCCTCGACGATGGCCGTGCGCCGCGGGTCGGCGTAGGCCCCGCGGATCCCGGCGATCTCGTCGCGGATGATCCGCAGCACCAGGGCGCGGCTGTCCAGGATGGCCTTCAGCTCGGCGATGCGCTGGATCAGCTCGGCGTACTCGTCCTCGATCTTCCGGCGCTCCAGGCCGGTGAGCCGGGCCAGGCGCAGGTCGAGGATGGCCTGGGCCTGGATGTCGCTCAGGCCGAAGCGCTCCATCAGGGCCGACTTGGCCGTCTCGGGCGACTCGCTGTGCCGGATGATGGCGACGATCTCGTCGATGTTGTCCAGGGCGATGCGGTAGCCCTCCAGGATGTGGGCGCGCTCCTCGGCCTTGCGCAGCTCGTAGCGCGTCCGCCGCACCACGACCTCCTCGCGGAAGCCGAGGAACTCCTGCATCGTCTCCTTGAGGCCCAGCACCTGGGGCCGGTTGTCCACCAGGGCCAGGTTGATCACGCCGAAGGTGGTCTGCATCAGGGTGTGGGCGAACAGCTTGTTCAGCACCACCTGGGGGAAGGCGTCGCGCTTGAGCACGATGACGATGCGCATGCCCTCGCGGTCGGACTCGTCCCTGAGGTCGCTGATGCCCTCGATGGTGCCGGCGCGCACGAGCCCGGCGATCTTTTCGATCAGCGTGGCCTTGTTCACCTGGTAGGGGATCTCGGTGACGATGATCTTGGCCCGGCCGCCCTCCTCGACCTCGACGTCGGTGCGGGCGCGCACCACCACGCGGCCGCGACCGGTGGTGACGTAGTCGAAGATGCCGCGGCGGCCGTGGATGATCCCGCCGGTGGGGAAGTCCGGGCCCTGCACGTGCTCCAGCAGCTCGTGGTTCTCCAGGTCCGGATTGTCCAGCAGCGCCACGAGGCCGTCGCAGATCTCGCCCAGGTTGTGGGGGGGGATCTTGGTGGCCATGCCCACGGCGATGCCGTCGGCGCCGTTGACCAGCAGGTTGGGCACCTTGGCCGGCATGACGGCGGGCATCAGGCGCGAGCCGTCGTAGTTGGGGACGAAGTCGACGGTTTCCTTCTCGAGGTCGTCCATCAGCTCCGTGGCGTACCTGGTCAGGCGCGCCTCGGTGTACCGTTCGGCCGCCGCCGAATCCCCGTCCACCGAGCCGAAGTTGCCCTGCCCGTCCACCAGGGGGTAGCGCATGGAGAAGTCCTGGGCCATGCGCACCATGGTGTCGTACACGGCGACGGTGCCGTGGGGGTGGTAGTTGCCCGTGGTGTCGCCGGTGATCTTGGCGCTCTTGCGGTAGGGCCGGCCGGGCTGCAGGTTCAGGTCGTTCATGGCCGTCAGCACGCGCCGGTGCACGGGCTTCAGCCCGTCGCGCACGTCGGGCAGCGCGCGGCTGATGATGACGGACATGGAGTACTCGAGGTAGCTGGTGCGCATCTTCTCCTCGATGCCCACCTCGAGGATGGTCTCGCCCGCCCGGCTGGGCACGGCCGCGCCCTCGGGGGCCGGCCCCTCGTCCGGCCCGCCATCCGGCCCGCCATCCGGCCCGCCGTCGTCGGGGATCGCGTCGTCCAGCTCGTCGTCGTTGCGGTTGTCGTCGGACATTCCTCGCCTCTTCGTAGGTTTCCCGCGCCCGGATACCGCGCTCAGATATCCAGGTTGTCCACGTTCACCAGGGCGGCGTTCTCCTCGATGAACCGCCGCCGCGGCTCCACCTCGTCGCCCATCAGGATGGTGAAGATGTGATCGGCCTCGGCCGCGTCCGCCACCAAGACGCGGGTCATGGTCCGCGTGTCCGGGTTCATGGTGGTCTCCCAGAGCTGGTCGGGGTTCATCTCGCCCAGGCCCTTGTAGCGCTGGACGTAGACGCCCTTCTGGCCGCCCATCTCCTGCACCAACCTGTCCTTCTGGGCGTCGCTGTAGGCGTAGACCTCGGTCTTGCCCTTCTTGACCCGGTACAGGGGCGGCTCGGCGATGAACATGTGCCCTCCCTCGATGATCTCGCGGAAGTGCCGGAAGAACAGGGTCAGGATCAGGGTGCGGATGTGGCTGCCGTCCACGTCGGCGTCGGTCATGATGATGATGCGGTGGTAGCGCAGCTTCGTGAGGTCGAAGATGCCCGCGCCGATGCCCGCGCCCAGGGCGGTGATGATGGTCCGGATCTCGTCGTTGCCCAGCATCTTGTCCAGGCGCGCCTTCTCCACGTTGAGGATCTTGCCCTTCAGGGGCAGGATGGCCTGGAAGCGGCGGTCGCGGCCCTGCTTGGCCGAACCGCCGGCCGAGTCGCCCTCCACCAGGTAGATCTCGCACTCGGACGGGTCGCGGCTGGAGCAGTCGGCCAGCTTGCCGGGCAGGGCGGCCGAATCCAGGGCCGACTTGCGCCGCGTCAGGTCGCGGGCGCGCCGCGCCGCCTCGCGGCCCTGGGCCGCCTGCACGCACTTGGCGACGATGGCCTTGGCCTCGCGGGGATGCTCGTCCAGGTACTGGGCCAGGTAGGTGTTGACCAGGGCCTCCACCTGCCCCTTGACCTCGGTGTTGCCCAGCTTGGTCTTGGTCTGGCCCTCGAACTGGGGCTCGGGGACCTTCACCGAGATGATCGCGGTCAGGCCCTCGCGCACGTCGTCGCCGGACAGCCCCTTGAGGTCCTTCTTCAGGGCCCCGGACGCGGTGGCGTAGGCGTTCAGCGTGCGGGTCAGGCCGGCGCGGAAGCCCGAGAGGTGGCTGCCGCCCTCGGTGGTGTTGATGTTGTTGGCGAAGGTGAACAGCGCCTCGCTGTAGCCGTCGTTGTAGTCCATGGCGATCTCGATCTGCACGCCGTCCTTCTCGCCCTCGAAGTAGACGGGTGCGGGGCAGATCACCGTGCGGCCCTCGTTCAGCCAGCGCACGTACTCGACGACGCCGCCCTCGAAGCGGAAGGCGTCTTCGCGCGGCTTCTCGCCCCGCAGGTCGACGATGCCGATGCGCACGCCGCGGTTCAGGAAGGCCAGCTCGCGCAGGCGGCCGCGCAGGGTCTCGTACGAATAGACGAGCTCGGGGAAGATCTCGTGGTCGGCCTTGAAGGTGATGGTCGTGCCGCTGCGGTCGGGCGGGCAGTCGCCGGTCTCGCGGATGGCGCCGCGCGGCTTGCCGCGGTCGAAGTCCATCACGTAGACCCGGCCCTCGCGGCGCACCTCGGCCGTCAGCCACTCCGACAGGGCGTTCACGCAACTGACGCCCACGCCGTGCAGGCCGCCGGAGACCTTGTAGCTGCCCTTGTCGAACTTGCCGCCCGCGTGCAGGCTGGTCAGCACCACCTCCAGGGCCGGCTTGCCCTCGGTCTTGTGCATGTCGACCGGGATGCCGCGCCCGTTGTCGGTCACGGTGATGATCTCGCCCCGGCCGATCTGCACCCGGATCTCGTCGCAGTAGCCGGCCATGGCCTCGTCGATGGAGTTGTCCACCACCTCGTAGACCAGGTGGTGCAGGCCGCGCACGCCGGTGTCGCCGATGTACATGGCCGGGCGCTTGCGCACCGCGTCGAGGCCCTTGAGCACCTGGATGCCCTGGGCGGTGTACTGCTTCGAGGCCTCGGCGCCGTTGTGCCGCGGCCCGTTCGTGTTCGCTTCGTTCATGGTTGGCTACCCGGCCTCCTGCCGCGTCGGGGGCGGTCGATCCACTGGACCGCAGTGACCGTGCCGTCGCCGTACCTGGCGTTGAATTTGCGGATGATCTCGGGGATCAGCATGGTCAACTCATGCCGCCACGCCCCGTGATCGGCCTCGAGGACGAGGACGCCGTCGACCAGGTCGGCCGCGCGCGAATGCGCGGCGATCTTGTCGCCGACGATCTCCCGCCAGCCCAGCAGGGCGGCGCGCTCCTCCAGGCGGTCCTGCAGGCCGCTGCGGCGGAGTGCGCTCTCGAGGATCCGGGAAACGGGCTGGAGGCCCGGTCTGTCCTGCCGTCCGGCCATGGTGTCCGGCCGCCCCTCCCGCGGTGGTGACCGGCGAGGGCCGCGCCGTCTCAGTCGGCGCCCCCGTCCGCCGGGATGTCCGTGATCCGGCCGGCCTCCACGCGCCACGCCTTCAGGCCCTCGGGCCGCCAGTCGGCGATGTCGCCGGGGCGGGCGGTGGCGATGAACACCTGGTGGAGCCGCGACGCCATCTCCTGCAGCCGCCGGGTGCGCTCCCGGTCCAGCTCGCTGAAGATGTCGTCCAGGAAGAGCACCGGACGGACCCCGCGGCGCCGGTCGAGGGCGTCGCTGCGCGCGAGGATCAGGGCGATGGCCGCCGAGCGGGTCTCGCCCCGGGATCCGAAGGTGCGCAGATCCAGTCCGTCAGGCCCTCCGAGCCGGACTTCGAAGTCGTCCAGCTGGGGCCCCGTCAGGGGACGGCCACGCTGGATTTCCGACCCCACAATATAATCCATTTCCGCCGAAACATCCTGTTCCAGGGCGTGATTTCCCGAACGATTTTCGACCCCGGCGTCGCCCCCGGAAGACACCGCCCGGGCCACCGACTCCAGCCGGGGCCGGTAGGTGAAGACCAGGGGCTGGTCCGTGCCGGCCAGGTCCCGGTGGATGCGGTCGGCGAAGGGGGTCAGCAGGGCCGCATATTCCGCCCGGCCCAGGCTCACCGGCGCTGCGTGGTGGGCGAGTTCGGCGTTCCAGGCCGCCAGTTCACGCCGGGCCTGCGCGCCGTTCACCGCACCCCGCCGGAGGTCGCGCAGCAGCCCCGTCTTCTGCTTCAGGGCCCGCTGGAAGGCCGTCAGGTGGGCCAGGTAGGCGGGATCGATCTCGGCCATGCCCTGGTCCGCGAACTGGCGGCGCCGTTCCGGCCCCCCCTGAACCAGGCGGATGCTGTCGGGGTCGAAGAAGACCGTCGCCAGGCGGCCCACCAGGTCGGTCCGCCGCCGCACCGCCTCCCCGTCGATGCGCAGCCGGCGCCCCCCGCTGCGGTCCAGGCCGAACTCGCAGGCCAAGCGGGCGCCCGCGTCCTCCTCCAGCTCGAGGGCCACGTGCAGCTCGTCGCGGTCGAAGGCGATCAGGTCCTCGTTGCGGCTGCCCCGGTGGCTGCGCCCCAGGGCCAGCCAGTTCAGCGCCTCCAGGAGGTTGGTCTTGCCCTCGCCGTTGCGGCCCTGCACGAGGTTGACCCCGGGGGAAAAGGCGAGAGCGGCCTCGGAGAGGTTCCGGAAGCCGCTCAGCCGGGCGGTGACGATGCGCATCGGCCGCGGCTAGTCGCCGGCCAGGCGCAGGGGCATCAGCAGACAGAGGACGCCCGTGTCCTGGCCCTCGTCGCCCAGGGGCCGGATCAGGGCGGCGCTCTGGGCGTCGCGCAGGGAGAGGGCCACGGTGTCGGCCCGCAGGTTCTTCAGGATGTCCTGCAGGTAGCTGAAGTTGAAGCCGATCTCCAGGGCCGGGCCGTCGTAGCCGACGGCCACCTCGTCCTCGGACTGGCTGCCCTCGGTGCCCCGGGCGGACAGCTCCATGCGGCCCTTCTCGATGCCCAGCTTGATCTGGCTGGTGATGCGGTCGGCGGTGATGGCGACGCGGCGGATGGCCTGGATGAACTCGGCCTTGTCCACGGTCACGTCCTTGTCGTTGTCCTTGGGGATGACCGCGGTGTAGTCGGGGAACGGGCCCTCGAGCAGCCGCGTGTGCAGCACCGTGCCGCCGGCGCGGAAGGAGAGCTGGTTCTCGGCCATGAACATGGTCACCGTCGGGGCTTCCTCGTCGTCCATCGCCGCGACGATGCGCGGCAACTGGCGCAGGCCCGCGGTGTCGACGATCACGTTGCGGTCGCCGGGTACGTCCCACGCCATGGCGCGTTCGCTGCGGGCCAGGCGGTGGGCGTCGGTGGCCACCAGGGTCAGCTTGTCGGCGCGGATCTCCCAGAGGATGCCCATCAACGCCGGCCGGGTCTCGTCGCGGGAGACGGCGTAGCTGGTCTCGTTGATCATGTCGATGAGCGCGCCGGCGGCGAGCTCGAGGCCGTTCTTCTCCTCGAGCTGCTTGAGCTTCGGGTACTCCTCGACGTTCATCGTGTTCTCGGTCAGCCGGGCCTTGCCGCCGTCGAGGCGGATCTGCTGGCCCTTCTGGGCGATGGTCACCTGGCCCGGGCGCAGGCTGCGCACGAAGGGCACGAACTTCATGGCCGGAATGGCGACGCGACCCTCGTCCTTGATCTCGACCTTGTCCGTGCTCGTGGTGATGGAGATGTCCAGGTTGGTCGCCGACAGGATCAGCCTGCCGCCCTTGGCCTCCATGAGCACGCAGGTCAGGATCGGCAGCGTGGTCTTGGCGGGCACGACGTTGGCGATGACGTCCAAGGCCTTCTGCAGTTCATCCTGCTGGATCGCGAACTTCACTGGGGGTCCTCCGGCCAGGGGTGTGACGGGTGCGGTGCGGCGCGTGTCGCTGGGATCGCCATGATAGGAGATCCCCAGCCTCCGATCAAGCCTCTTGGATATATAGAGAAACAGTGGATGCAGTAGGGGCCGGGGATATCATGGACAACCGGCCGGGCGCGGCGAAACAGGTTAGGGTTCATGGTCTTCCCCGATCGACGGGCGGGGGACAACCCGGCGTGAAAACCGCCTCATGATCCCCCGGTTGTCCCCCGCCGTTGCTGCTGTCCCCGCAACGGCGGGATTGTCGGCTCCTTGTCCCCGGCTGTCCCCCGGCTTATCCCAGGGCGAATCGCGGGACGATGCGCCGCTGGGGCGCACGGCCCGGCCCCCGCAGGGTTCGTGCCCGCGGGCGGCTGCGGGGGCGGGTCCGAATCAGCGGCAGACGGCCAGGTTGGCCACGATGGGCGCGATCATGGGACCTTGCACCTGCCAGGGGCCGAGGCGGCGGTCCATCTCCGCGACGATGGCGGCTTCCTTGGCGGCGCGTTCGGCGGCCGGGGCCGCGGCCTCCGGGATATAGCGCAGGAAGGCGCCGGCGAAGTCCCCGGCCGAAGGGTGCGCCGTATGCACGCCGACCCGGGTGATGGAGACCCTGGCGAAAGAGGCGGCCAGCAGGCCCCGCAGGTCGTCCTCTTCCGGCAGCGAGAAGGGCGCGGTGGCGCAGGCGGCCGCGGCGGGGCCCAGATGCCGGTCCAGCACGTCGCGCAGGGCCAGGTAGAAGGGGCAGTCGGCGATGTGGCTCCAGCACATGACCGCGACCCGGCCGCCGTCGGCGGTGACCCGCCGCATCTGGGCGACGACCGCCGCGCGGTCGGCCGCGAACTGCAGGCCCTGGTGGCAGAGGACGAGGCTGAAGGAACGGTCGGCGAAAGGCAGCAGGCCCATGTCGGCCCGGACCCAGGCGGCCGGCGCCTGCCCCGTGTACAGGGAGGCGGCCTTCCTCAGGACGTTAGGACCCACGTCCACGCCGCACACGTACCCGCGCGGGCCGCTCAGCGTGCCAGCCTTGCAGGCCCCGATGCCGCTGCCGCAGGCCAGGTCCAGCACCGTGTCGCCGGTGTGGGGCCGGGCCGCGGCGATCAGGTGACGGATCGCCGGTTCGAAAAGCACGGCATCGAAGCTGTAGGACGGGCGCTTGGCGCTGCCCGGCCCCACGTTCATCCCTTGGACCGCACGCGGTCCATGAGATCCCGCACCGCGCCCCGGAAGCGGGGGTCCCGCTCGGTCTCCTCGGCGATCTTGCGGCAGCCGTGGGCGACGGTGGAGTGGTCGCGGCCGCCGAAGGCGCGGCCGATTTGGTTGAGGGAGGCGCCGGTCATCTCTCTGGCGAGGTGCATCGCGATCTGGCGGGCCCGGGCCAGGTCCTGGGTGCGTCGTTTGGACTTGAGCTGATCGACGGTCACACCGTGGACGTCCGCGACCACGGTCATGACATCGGCGATCTTCACGGGTCCGGGTGAGCTCCCCTGGATGAAGGAGGAGAGGACCTCCGAGGCCATCTCCAGGGTGATCTCGCGCCCGGTCAGGCTCGCGAACGCCAGCAGACGAATCAGCGCCCCCTCGAGGCGGCGGATGTTGTCGGTGACGCGCTCGGCGATGAAGCCGATCACGTCGTCCGGGATGTAGATCGCGTTGACCTCGACCTTGCGCTTGAGGATGGCGATGCGCGTCTCGAGGTTCGGGGGCTGGATGTCGGTGATCAGGCCCCATTCGAACCGCGAACGCAGCCGCTCCTCCAGCGTGGTGATCTCCTTGGGGGAGCGGTCGCTGGTCAGCACGATCTGCTTCTTCAGGTCGTAGAGCGCGTTGAAGGTGTGGAAGAACTCCTCCTGGGTCGATTCCTTGCCCGCCAGGAAGGCGACATCGTCGACCAGGAGCACGTCCACGCTGCGGTACCGGAGCTTGAAGTCCGGCGTCCGGTTCTCCTTGATGGACACGATCAGGTCGTTCATGAAGTTCTCGGCCGAGACATAGCACACCCGCAGGTCGGGCTTGCGGGCGGCGACGGCGTTGCCCACCGCCTGCATCAGGTGGGTCTTGCCCAGGCCCACCCCGCCGTGGATGAACAGCGGGTTGAAGTGGCCGCCGGGGTTGTTGGCCACGGCGGTGGCCGCGGCATAGACCAGGTCCGTGCCCGAGCCCACCACGAAACTCGAGAAGGTGTAGTCCGGGTTCAGGTTCGTGCCCGGGCGGGCCGTGCGCTCCAGCACGGCCGCCGCGGCCGCCGTCCGGGCCGGGACGCGGGCGGGCTCGTCCTCGGGGATCGCCAGCGGGGCGTCCTGCAGGGACAGGGGCCGGCTGGCCTCCTCGGCGTTGACGTCCAGGGTGAAGGCGATGTCCCGGCCGAAGTAGGCCGACCCCGCCTCGTTCAGGGTCTCGAGCTGGTGCTCGCTGAACCAGTCCCGGAAGAAATGGTTGGGGCAGGCCACGTGCATGGCGCCGTTGCCGCTGGCGAGGGGCTTCAGGGGCGCGAACCAGGTATTGAAGGTCTGCTGCCCGACGTTCTGGCGGACGCGATCGAGGATTTCCGGCCAATGGGAAGCGAGTTTGGTCACGGGAGATGGCCCTTTCCCGGTCGGAGGCCCCCGGGCGACCCGGGTTACCCACAGGCCACCACAAAGACAAGTCCAACTTAAAAAACACCTTGAGGCCATGCGGGCCCGAGAACAAAAAGTTATCCACAACAACACGGGCCTGTGGATAACTTTCGGCCCCCCTCCGCGGATTATCGTCAGACAGGCCAAGCTATCATGGCCCTCGGGGGGCATCAAGGGATTTCTGCCGGAAAATTCCCGCGGGCTCCCAACCGGCACAAAGGCGGGAAATCGCTGGGGGCCAGGGCCCCGGCGGACCCGGCGGCCGGGCGGCCCGGGCCCCCGGTCCCTCCGGGTCCGGACCCCGGCGGGCCCGGAGCCGGCGGGGGATAACCCGGTGTCTTTCCTTGACACTCGCGGTCCTGTAGCTTACTCTGTCCCGGCTGTAACCAGTACCGGAAAAGGAGAGATCCGTGAAGCGGACGTTTCAGCCGAGCAACCTCAAGCGAGCCCGGACCCACGGCTTCCGCAAGCGCATGTCCACGCGCGCGGGCCGCCTGGTCCTGAATCGCCGGCGCACCAAGGGTCGCAAGCGCATCGCGGTTTGAGGTGCCGGACCCTGACCGCATCGAATGGCGGTCTTTGGTGCACAAGACGGAATTCCAGAAGGTCTACGAGGAAGGCGTCAAACGCGTGGGACGCCTTCTCGTGGTTTACCTGTTGACGGCCGATGACATGGCGCGCGCCGTGGTGGCCAGCCGCAAGGTCGGGGGGGCGGTGCGTCGCAACCGCGCGAAGCGCCTGTTGCGCGAAGCCCACCGAACCGGCATCCTGGCCCGGCGCGACGAGGTCATGGGCTTACGAGCGAGGTTCTTCCCGGACCCGGAACCATCAGCAGCCGCGGACCAGACCGCGGACCGGGTCGGCGGCGGGGGACTCTGGGTCGTGCTGGTCGCCCGCCAGCGCATCGTCGAGGCGACGAGCCGCGAGGTGCGGGCCGAACTGGACGCGCTGCTGACCCACTGACCCGCAGGATCCTCGAAACCGGTGCCGATCGCCCCCTCCAGTCCATCCTGTCCCGGGGCGGGGCATCAGCGGGAAGTCTTTCCGGATGTCGATGTGGCGCCTGCCCTACATGCTGATCATCGCTTACCGGCGCCTGCTCTCGCCGTTGCTCCCTTCGACCTGCCGGTTCCACCCCAGCTGCTCGGCCTACGGCCTGGAGGCCCTCGAGCGGCACGGCCTGCTGCGGGGCTCCTGGCTGACCGCACGGCGCGTCGCGCGCTGCCACCCCTGGCACCCCGGCGGGCCGGATCCCGTGCCCCCGGCCCGCCGCGGCGGCGGGGGCGAACCCTCGTCCACGTCCCCGTCCCCGACCCACGGAGAAACCGTCCATGGATAGGCGCACCGTCCTGGCCTTCGTCTTGATCTTCGTCATCCTCATGGGCTCGCAGATGCTCATGGAGGCGTTCTACGGCCAGCCGGCCGACTCCGGCGCCGGCCGGGCCGTGGAGCAGGCCGACCCGGCCCGGTTGCCGGGTGAAATGGCGGACCCCGCCGCGGTCCAGGCCGAGAGCGGCATCCCCCCCAGAGGCGCGGACCCGGCCGCGGAGCTCGGCACGGGCGGCGAGCTGGCCACCGCTGCCGACGCCCTGCGCGTCATCGACGAGGGCTCCCCCCGGGAGATCACCGTCACGACGCCCCTGTACCGCGCCACGGTCTCGACCGTGGGCGGCCGCATCACCCGCTGGGAAGGCCTGCGCTACGACCACTGGCAGGGCGGTCCGGTGCAGCTGGTCCCGACCGACAAGCCCCCCGTCGGCGCGGATGCCATCCTCTTCCGCGGCAACCAGGTGGACCTGGGGGCGGCGGTCTTCCGCGCCAGCGACGTGGAGATCACCGTGGACCAGGGGATGCGCTCCCTGGCCATGTTCGTGTCCCTGGCCGGCGGCATGGAGGTGCGCAAGACCTACACCTTCCACGCCGACAGCTACGGCATCGACGTGGACTACACCCTGGTCGCGGTGGACGGCGGTCCCACCCGGCGGGCCCTGGAGCTGCTGGGCCGGCCCGAGGATTTCCGGTTCGGCTGGAACCAGGGGATCAACCGCACCGAGCGCAACCAGAAGATGGAAGAGGCCGCCCTGCGGGCGGTCGCCCGCGTGGGTGACGAATACGTCTACAAGAAGCTGATGGATCTGAAGAAGGGTGAACAGAAGGTGCAGGAGCAGCGGCGGGGCTCGGTCCGTTTCGCCGGGCTCCAGGACCGCTACTTCACCATCGTGGGGATCGTTCCCTGGGAGCAGGGGGAACCGGTCGAAGGCACCATCCGGCTGGGCGGGGACCAGGGGCACAACGTCCAGACCTGGTCCATCGACGTGCCGGCGCGGCGCGGCACGGGCGGCGACATCGCCGTCGCGGGCTTCGACCTGTACATCGGCCCGCAGGTGGCCGAACTGCTCGCCGTCTACGACCACGGCCTGGAACAGTCCATGGAAATGGGCTGGAAGCTCTTCCGCCCGATGGCGGAGGCCGTCCTCTGGGGCATGAACTGGATGCACCGGTTCATCCCGAACTACGGCGTGATCATCATCATCTTCTCGGTGCTGACGAAGCTGGCTTTCTACCCGCTGACGCGCAAATCCACCGAGTCGATGAAGAGGATGCAGGAGCTGCAGCCCAAGCTGAAGGCCCTCCAGGAGAAGCACAAGGACAACCGGGAGAAGTTGAACGAGGCGACCATGAAGCTGTACAAGGAGGAGAAGGTCAACCCCATGGCCGGCTGTCTCCCCCTGCTCGTGCAGTCGCCCGTGTTCATCGCCCTCTACCAGGCGCTGAACCACACCATCGCCCTGCGCGGCCAGCCGTTCGCGCTGTGGATGAAGGACCTCTCCCAGCCCGACGCCCTGACCCAGCTGCCCTTCGCGCTGCCGTTCCTGGGCTCGGATCTGAACGTGCTGCCGATCCTGATGGCCGTCGCCATGTACTTCCAGACCAAGATGACCCCGACCACCGGCATGGGCGGCCAGATGGCCGTCATGAACACGATGATGCCGCTGATCATGGTCTTCATCTTCTACAACATGCCGTCAGGACTGGTGCTCTACTGGCTGGTCAACACGATCATGCAGGCCTACCAGAGCTGGCAGATCCACCGGACGGCGCCGAGTCAAGGAGTGCAGACAGCATGACCGACAAGGTTGAAATCCAGGGCAAGACCGTCGACGAGGCGGTCAGCGAGGCCCTGCTGCGCATGGGCGCCCGCAGGGACGAGGTGGACGTGACCGTGCTCGAGGAACCGAAGAACGGCCTCTTCGGGTTCCTGGGCGGCCGACCCGCCCGCGTGATCGTCCGGCGGCGCGCCGGCGGACGATCACGCGGGCGGGTCGGCCGCCCAGG
>JACZKN010000302.1 GCA_014859985.1 Candidatus Krumholzibacteriia bacterium
GTACCTGGGACGCCTCGGGGTCTGAGCCGGGGGTGGGGCGGGTCCGCCACGGTCCCGCAACGCCCGCCGACGGCAGATCCTGCCGCGACGGGGGTGCAGGACGCCCCCGGCGCCGCGCGCTCCCCCGGGAACGCACGGCCCTGTCGGGGAACAATCCGGCGTTTTGCGCTCAAGGATCGCGCGCCGGGGACGAACTAGGGGCTGGCACGCTTGTTGCGGACCGTCCCCGGGAAGGACCCGGGGGACCGGCGTCCCCAGCAAAACGCACGAACAGCAAGGCAGGCTTGAGATGTTCGGATTCCTGAAACGAAAAAGGAAATCCCTCATCGGCATGGACATCGGCTCCAATGTCGTCAAGGTCCTTCGCCTGGATGCTTCCGGCGACCGGCCGGTGGTGACGCACTTCGGCATGGCCGATCTGCCGCCCGAGGCCATCGTCGACGGGGAGATCATGGACCGCGAGCTGGTGATCGAGGCCATCCGGGAGGCGGCCGACAAGGCCGGGGTCCCGGCCGAGTCCGTGGCCAGCGCCGTCAGCGGACGTGCGGTCATCGTCAAGAAGATCGTGATGGACAAGATGAGCGAGGAGGACGCGCGCGAGGCCATCTACTGGGAGGCCGAGCAGCACGTGCCCTTCGACATCGACGACATCACGCTGGACTTCCAGATCCTGCAGCCGGACATCGGTGCGGGCCAGATGGAGCTCCTGCTGGTGGCGGCCAAGAAGGAGATGATCCAGAACTGGGCCGAGCTGATCCGCGACGCGGGCTTCCACCCGGCGATCATCGACGTCGCGTCGTTCGCCAACCAGAACGCCTGGGAGTACGCCGCCGGCGGCGGGCTGCACGCGGCCCCCGTGGCGGAGACCGAGCCCGGTCCGTCGCCGGACGACGAGGAGGTCGAGCCCTTCGGCGAGACCGGCGAGGCTGCCGACGACGCCGACGACGCCGAGTCCCCGTCCGAGTTCGTCGCCCTGCTGGACGTGGGCGGCGGCGTGACCAACGTGCACATCGTGCGCGACGGCGTGCCCTACTTCACCCGCGACCTGCCCATCGGCGTGGCCCACTTCGTGGAGGAGTTCCAGAAGCAGCTGGGCCTGACCTACGAGACGGCGGCCGCGGTGGCCCGCGGCCACCTCGAGGGCGTGGACTCCCAGCTGGTCGGCGACATCGTGCGCTCGGTCGGCTCGGAGATCTACCAGGGCCTCGAGCCCAGCCTCAGCTACCTCAAGACCTCCGGCGAGGCCGACGGCATCGACCGCATCGTCCTTTCGGGCGGCGGCGCGCACCTGCCCGGCCTGCGCGAGTACCTGGCCGACAGCTACAGCGTGCCGAGCGAGATCGCCGATCCCCTGGCCGGCCTCGACTACGCCCCCGACCTGTTCGGCGACGACGATCCCCACGCGCTCAGCCCGCTGCTCACCGTGACGGTCGGCCTGGCGCTCAGAGAGGCGGTGGAAGCATGATCAGGATCAATCTTCTCCCGCGCGACGAGCAGCCGGCGCAGCGGAGCATCGCCCTGCCCAAGGTCGGCGCCTTCGCGCCCCTGGCGCTGGTGCTCGTGACCGCGGTGACCATCGGCGCGGCCCACTTCTACCAGTCCCAGCAGATCTCCGCCCTGCAGCAGATCATCGCCCAGGAGGAGGAGGAAAGCCGCCGGCTGGCGCCGGAGATCGCCAAGATCAAGCGCCTGAACCAGCAGCGGCAGGACCTGAACGACCGCCTGGACGTGATCACGCGCCTGGACGCGGACCGCTACTTCCGCGTGCACCTGCTGGACGAGGTGAACCGCAGCCTGCCCGGCTACATGTGGCTGACGCGGTTCGAGGACACCGGCGGGGACGGCTACGCCATCGAGGGCGTCACGTTCTCGAACTTCCTGGTCTCGGACTTCCTGCAGAACGTGGCGGACAGCCCGTACTTCGCGGGGATCGACCTGATCGTGACCGAGAAGGGCGTCATCAGCGACGTCCAGGTCGTCAAATTCAAGGCCCGCGCCCGCGCCGTGCGCAAGGCGGCGGTCCCGGACGCCTTCGCAGGCTGAGGAAGGAACCGTCATGGACATCGATTACAAGGATCCCAAGTTCCTGCGTTGGGCCGGCGCGATCCTCCTGGTCGTGGTGGTGGTGCCGATGTACTTCATGTCGGCCTCCTACCCCTTCACCTGGGCGGCGCGCAAGGGACAGATCGCCGAGCTGGACGCCCGGCACCAGCAGCTTGCCCGCGACCTGGAGAAGGCGCGGCTGCTGGTGGCGAACCTCGAGCGCGTCGAGCAGGAGTACGCCATCCTGCGTGAGCAGTGGGAAGTGGCGCAGACGCTGCTGCCGGAGCAGAACGAGATGCCCAACCTGCTGCGGAAGGTCACCGCGGCCGGCCAGCAGTCGGGCGTCGAGTTCGAGCTCTTCCGGCCCGCGGCCGCGGTCAACCAGGGCTTCTACCAGGACAACCCGATCGAGGTGCGCGTCCAGGGCGGCTACCACCAGACGGCGATCTTCCTGAGCCGGCTGGCCAACCTGAACCGCATCGTCAACGTGTCGGGCCTCAAGCTGCAGGGCATCGCCGACCAGGAGAAGACGCCCTACACCCTCAAGACCGACATGATCCTGACCGCCTACACCCTGGGTGCGGGCGCCGGCCTCGCCGAGGACGGCACCCGGACGCTGCAGACCACCAACGCGGCCGCCGCCGAGCAGGGCGCCCCCGTGCGCACCGCCGCGGCGGGCGCCAAGCGCTAGGGAGGAGACCATGAAGCACGACGCGTACACGCGCCTTCCGCATCCGGCCCTGGTGCTGGCCCTGGTCCTGCTGGTCGCGCTGCCGCTGGGCGGCGCCGCGCGGGCGGACGAGGACCCGGCCGACGCCGGCTCGGTATCCCCGTCCCAGATCTCCCGCGACCGGATCAACGCGATCCGGGCCAACGAGTTCTTCTACCAGTCCTACGGCAAGGAGGACCCGTTCAAGGTCCTGGTGGCCGGGGACTTCGAGCAGAAGACGGCCGCCGAGCTGGTGGACATCAACAGCGCCGGCCTGGTCGGCGTGATGTGGGGACAGGACGACCGGTTCGCCCTGGTCGAGGACGGCGAAGGTTTCGGTTACATCCTGCGTGTCGGTGACCGCGTCCAGCACGGGCGTGTGGTCAGCATCCGCAAGAACTCGCTCACCGCGCGGGTCACCCTGTACGGGATCACCAACGAGGTGGTCCTCAAGCTGGAAAAAACGGAGGAATAAGTCATGTACGGAAGGACCCGCTGCCTGGTGTGTGCGGTCATCGCGGTCGCGTTCGCGGCCTCGCTGGTCCCTGCGGTCGTCGCGGCCCAGGACGCCGCGGCGCCGGCGCCCGCTCCCGCCGCCTACAAGCTCAAGCCGATCTCCCTGGACGTCCAGGAGGCCGAGATCGGCACCGTCCTGCGCTCGCTGGCGGGCTTCTCCGGCACGAACATCGTCGCCTCGCCCCGCGTGACGGGCAAGGTCACGGTCAAGTTGGAGGACGTGCCCTGGATCGAGGCGCTCGGCGTGATCCTCAAGTCCCACAGCTTCGACTACATCGAGGAGAGCGGGATCTACCGGATCGACACCGCGGCCGACCTGCGCGAGGAGAAGCTGGCGGTCGAGCGGTCGCGCAAGCAGGTCGAGGACCTGGCGGCGCTCCACCTCGGCATCGTCACCCTCTACTACGCCAACGCCGACGAGGTCAAGACCGCGCTGGAGAAGATGCTCACCGAACGCGGCGACATCGACGTCGACGTGCGCACCAACAGCATCCTCATCAACGACATCCCCGAGCGCGTGGCGATGATCACGGGCATGGCGCAGAGGCTGGACAGCGAGACCCCGCAGGTGGAGATCAACGCCCGCCTGGTGGACCTGGACACGCGGGCCTCGCGCGAGCTGGGCTTCAGCTGGTCGGTCTCGAACTTCATGAGCCCGGGCAACAACCTGGCCGGCGACCTGGCCATCAACAATCCCGTCCAGAACCCGGCCGGCGCCCTCAAGGTGGCCACGGTGCAGAACTGGGGCGAGCTGATGCTGAAGGTCGAGGCGCTCGAGCAGTCCAACAAGGCGCGGCTGATCTCCAACCCGGTGATCACCACGACCGACAACCGCGAGGCGAGCATCCTGGTGGGCCAGAAGATCCCCCTGATCGTCTCGGACGAGGCGGGCAACGCCATCACGCAGCTGACCACCATCGGCATCCTGCTGCGCGTGACCCCGCACATCAACAAGGACAACAACATCACCCTGGACATCCACAACGAGGTGTCCGACCTCTCCAGCCAGGCGACGGTGCAGGGCGGCGTGATCATCAACACCTCCGAGTCCGACACCCGCGTGCTGGTGGAGGACGGCCAGACCGCGGTCATCGGCGGCCTGATCCGCAAGGTGGAGAGCAAGCTCGAGAGCGGCATTCCCGTGCTGAAGGACGTGCCCCTGCTGGGCGCGCTCTTCAGGCACAACACGGACGTGCTCGCGAGCCGCGAACTCGTGGTCTTCGTGACGCCCAGGATCGTCACCGACAACTACCTCAAGCGCGCGAAGCTGACCGACGAGGTCGAGGTGATCTACAGCCCCGAGGGGATGACGGTCTACAAGTAATCCCGGACGCCGTCGGCGGGCCGTGCGCCCGGCCGCGCAGCGCAGGATCGGCGGTTCCCCGGACGGGGACCGCCGATTCGCGTTTGGCGGCGGGCGTCGCCGGTATTAGGATGCTGGGCATGTGGACCTCCTTCGTCGGCTTCATGGGCTGCGGCAAGAGCACCGTCACCCGCCTGCTGCAGGCGGCCACCTCGCGGCCCCTGGTCTCCAGCGACGACCTGGTGGTCGAGCGGGCCGGCCGGCCCATCGCCGGGATCTTCGCCCAGGACGGCGAGGCGGCGTTCCGGCAGCTGGAGCTGGAGGTCCTGCGGGAACTGGATCCGGTGCGCAGCCTGGTGGTGGACACGGGCGGCGGCCTGGTGGAGACCCCCGCGGCGGTGGCGCTGCTGCGCGAGCGCGGGGTGGTGATCTGGATCGACGCCCACTGGGAGGTCCTGCGCCACCGGCTGCAGGCCCAGGACGACGGCACGCGGCCCCTGGTGGCCCGCCTGGGCTGGTCGGCGCTGGAGGCCCTGCACCGGCGCCGGCGGCGCCTGTACGCCGCGGCGGCTGATTTCCGGCTGCGCTCGGGCGACGGCCCGGCCGCGGATGTGGCCCGCACGGCCATGCTGCGCAGCCTGCTGTGGGAGCGCCGCCGCGAAGGGAACGGGCGATGAGGGTGATCGGCGGCCGCTGGCGCGGCCGGCGCCTCGTCGCTCCGCGGGGCGAGACGGTGCGCCCCACCACCGACCGGGTCAAGGAGGCCGTCTTCGGCCTCCTGGGCGATCGGGTGGCCGGGGCCACGGTCCTGGACCTCTGCTGCGGCGCGGGTGGCCTGGGCATCGAGGCCCTCAGCCGCGGGGCGGCCCGGGCCGTGTTCGTCGACAGCGACCGGACGGCCCTGGCCGCCGTGCGGGGCAACCTGGCCGCCTGCGGCGCGGACCCGGGCGAGGCCACCCTGATCCGCGCGGAGGCCGTGGCCTGGCTGGGCCACTGGCAGCCGCCGCGGGGGACCTGGCTGCTGCTGGCGGACCCGCCGTACGCCACGGCGGTGGCGGCGGCGCTGGTGCCCTTGATCGACCGCCTGGCCGCGGACCCGGGGTTCGCGGCGGCGGTCCTGGAGCACCCGTTCCGGGGTCCGGCCCTGCCGGAGACGGCCTGCGGGCGGGACGTGCGGCGCTACGGAGAGACGGCCATCACCATCCTGGAACCCGCGGGGTTCCGGCGCGGGGAGGGAACATGAGTGGGCACGTGCTGTACCCGGGATCCTTCGATCCGGTGACCCTGGGCCACATCGACATCCTCGAGCGGGCGCTGCGGCTGTTCGCCCGGGTGACCGTGGTGGTGGCCGGCCGGGGCAAGGCCGGCCTCCTGCCCCTGGCCGAGCGGGTGGACCTGCTGCGGGCCGCGACCGCCCACCTGGACCGGGTCGAGGTGCACCCCTTCACCGGCCTGCTGGTGGACGAGGTGCGCGCCCGCGGGGCCGACGCCGTGGTCCGGGGCATCCGCACCGCCGGCGACTACGAACACGAATGGTCCCTGGCCGGGGTCAACGCCCTGCTGGCGGACGGGGTCGAGTACGTCTACTTCCTGGCGCGGCCCGAGATGGCTGCGGTCTCCAGCACCCTGGTGCGGGACGTGATCCGGCACGGCGGCCCCCTGGAGCGGCTGGTGCCGGCGGCGGTGGCGGACGCCCTGCGCGGCCGCCGGTTCCCCTAGTCCCGGCGGGCCCGGCGGCGGGGCCCGATCCGCAGAGGAGCGTCGGCGTGTTCCTGGACATCGCGACCATCAAGATCACTTCCGGCGACGGCGGCGCGGGCCGCGTCTCGGTGCGGCGCGAGAAGTTCGTACCCCGCGGCGGGCCCGACGGGGGCAACGGCGGGCGCGGCGGCTCGGTCTGGCTGGCGGCGGACCCGGAGATGGGGACGCTGCTGGATTTCCGCTACCGGCGCGAGTACGCGGCCGACGGGGGCGAAGCCGGCGGCGGCAACCGCCGCACCGGGGCCGACGGCCAGGACGTGGTCATCCGCGTGCCCTGCGGCACCCTGGTCCTGGACGACGGGACGGGGCAGACCCTCGGCGACCTCACCGACCCCGGCCAGCGTCTGCTGGTCTGCCGGGGCGGCAAGGGGGGCAAGGGCAACTGGGAGTTCCGCAACGCCCGCAACCAGACGCCCATGCACGCCCAGCCGGGCCTCCCGGGCGAGACCCGCACCGTGCGCCTGGAACTCAAGCTCATCGCCGACATCGGTCTGGTGGGCGAGCCCAACGCCGGCAAGAGCACCCTGCTGTCGGTCCTGACCGCGGCCCGGCCCAAGGTGGCCGACTACCCCTTCACCACGCTGGTGCCCAACCTGGGCATCATCGACCTGGGGGACTACGCCAGCTGCACCCTGGCCGACATCCCGGGCCTGATCGAGGGTGCCAGCGAGGGCCGCGGCCTGGGCCACGAGTTCCTGCGCCACGTGGAGCGCACCCGGGCCCTGCTCTTGCTCGTGGACCCCTCGTACGAGGCGCCGGGCCGGGCCCTGGACGTGCTGCGGCGGGAGCTGGGCTCCTACGGCAATCGCCTGGCCGACCTGCCGTTCGCGGTGGCGGTGACCAAGCGCGACGTCCTGGACGAGGCTGCCGCCGACGCGGCCCTGGCCGAAGCTGCGGCCTGGGGCCGCGCCCACGGGGCGGCCGAGGTCCTGGCCATCTCGTCGGTCGCGGGCTACGGCCTGGACCAGCTGCGCCATGTGCTGCGCCGGCTCTACCGGGCGGGGTCGCCCGGGGGCGACGACGCCGGTTGACCCGCCTCCCGGACGGGACGTTCCGCACGTGACGAATCCCCAACCCGCGGTCCCGACCGCGGTGCTCCGGCGCCGTGGTCCGGGCTGGCCCGACCTGCTCGAACAGCTTCCTGATCCTCCGGCCCTGCTGCACGTCGGCGGGCGTGCCGACGTCCTGGGGCCCTGGTGCCTGGCCATCGTCGGGACGCGCCGCGCCTCCCCGCGGGGCCTGGCGGTGGCCCGCACCCTGGGCGCGCAGCTGGCGGCCCGGGGCTGGACCGTGGTCAGCGGCCTGGCCCTGGGCATCGACGGGGCCGCCCACCGGGGCGCCCTGGACGCGGGCGGGCCCACCGTGGCGGTGATGGCCACGGGCCCGGACCAGACCTACCCCGCGGCCCACCGTCTCCTGCGGGGGGAGATCGAGGCGGCCGGCTGCACCCTGACCGAGTGCGCCCCGGGCGCGCCGCCGGTCCGCTACGCCTTCCCCCGCCGCAACCGCCTGATCGCCGGGCTCTGCCGGGGCGTGATCGTCGTCGAGGCCCCGGAGCCCAGCGGGGCCCTGCTGACGGCCCAGCTGGCGATCGACCACGACCGGGAGGTCTTCGCGGTGCCGGGCCCGGTGGACCTGGAGACGAGCCGGGGCTGCCACCGTCTGCTGCGGGAGGGGGCCCACCTGCTGGAGGACGCCGCCGACGTGGAACGGGTGCTCGGCCGGCCGGCTACGCCCCTGGACGGCCTCGGCGGAGGCAGCGGGCCGCCGCAGCCGGTGCCCGGCTCGTCCGCCCGCTGGATCCTCGACCGCGTCGACCTGGAGGGCACGCCGCGGGACCGGTTGCGGGCCCGCTGGCCCGGCACCGAGGCGGCCTGGGGCGAGGGCCTGCTCGCCCTGGAGCTGGCGGGGCTGATTCGCCGGTTGCCGGGCGGGTGCCTGGCCCGTACCATCTGGCGCTGAGCGCGCGGGTCGGGGGCCCGCGCCGCCGTTACCCGTGGAGAGGCCATGACTTCGCCCGCGCGCCAGCGCCTCGACTACGCCCTGCTCTACGCCCTTTACCTGGTGGCGCGGCCGCTGCCGCGCCCCTGGCTGCTGGCGTTGGGCCGGGGCCTGGGCTCGTTCGTCTGGACGGTGCACGGCTACCGGCGCGGCGTGGTCCTGGCGAACCTGCGCCACGCTTTCGGGGATGGGCACAACGAGGCGGAGCTGCACCGGCTGGCAGCGGCCTTCTACCGCAACCTGGGCATGACGCTGATGGAATTCCTCGCGATGCCACGGCTGGGGCCGGCCGACGTGGTCGCCCTGGTGGAAATGGAAGGGGCCGAGCACCTCGACCAGGTGCGCCGCCAGGGCCGCGGCGGGCTGCTGGTGTCGGGCCACTTCGGCAACTGGGAGCTGCTGGGCGCCCGCGTCGCGGCCGAGGGGCAGCCGGTGAACTTCATCGTCAAGACCCAGCACAACGAGCGGGTCGACCGCATCCAGAACCGCATCCGCCAGGGGGTCGGGATCGGCACCATCCGGGCCGGCGCCTCCATCAAGGAGATGATCCGCGCCCTGCGCCGGCAGGAATGGATCGGGCTGCTGGCCGACCAGGACGCGGGCCCGGACGGGGTCTTCTGCGAGTTCCTGGGGCGCCAGGCCTCGGTCTTCCGGGGCGCGGCCTACCTGGCCTGGAAGCTGGACTGCCCGCTGATCACCGGCTTCATCTACCGCCGCCCCGACGGCCGGCACCTGGTGCGGATCGACCCGCCGGTCGAGCCGGACCGCAACCTGGGCGAGGACGAAGCGGTACGCCGCCTGACCGAGGTGCACGTGCGCCGGCTGGAGGCGGCGGTGCGCCGGGCGCCGGACCACTACTTCTGGGTGCACCGCCGCTGGAAGACCCGACCGCAAGAGGAGCAGGCGTGAGCCTAGGTCCCGTCGGTCGGCTGGAAGCCGATGTTGTGCCCGGTGCCGGGCTGCCCCGCCAGCTTGATCTCCCCGTGGACCTTCTCCCAGCGCTCCAGGTTGGCGTCCAGCAGGCGGGCCAGCGCCTTGGCCGACTGGGGCGTCAGGATCACCCGGGCGTGCACCCTGGCCTTGGGCAGGCCCGGCACGATCCGCGCGAAATCCAGGATGAACTCGGCCGGGCTGTGGGTGATCAGGGCCAGGTTCGAGTAGATGCCCTCGCCCTCCTTCTCGCCCAGGTCGATGGTGATCCGCTGCTGGGGTGCGTTGCCGCTCATGGCCGGACCTCGTGGGGCGGGGGCCGCGTTGACACCCGCCGGGGTGGGTGATAGCTTCCCGGATGGCCCATCCGGACCGATCCGCGCAGGTCCCCGCGTCCGGCGAGGCCCGCCTTCCCCGAAAGAACGGGATCATGGACCCGAAACACAAGGACATCATCGCCGCCTTCGCGGGCCGCCGCCTCGCCGTGGTGGGCGACTGCATGGTCGACCGCTTCCTCTGGGGGCGGGTGGACCGCATCAGCCCCGAGGCCCCGGTGCCGGTGGTGCGGCTGGAACGGGAGACCCTCAAGCTCGGTGGCGCGGCGAACGTGGCGGCCAACATCCGGGCCCTCGGCGCCCAGGTCGTGCTGTACGCCCTTTGCGGCCGGGACGAGGCCGCCGCCCAGCTGCGGGGCCTGCTCGCCGAGCGGGGGATCGGCGACGCGGGCCTGGTGGAGGCGGCCGGACGGCCGACGACCGTCAAGACCCGCATCATCGCCCACAACCAGCAGGTGGTGCGCGCGGACCGGGAGGACGACAGCCCCGCCGACGGGGCGTTGGTGGGCCGGCTGCTGGAGGCCTTCGCCGCCGGCGGCGCCTTCGACGCCGTGGTGATCAGCGACTACGGCAAGGGGCTGCTGACGGATCCGGCCCTGGCGGGGGTGATCGCCCGCGGCCGTGAGCTGGGGGTGCCGGTGGTGGTGGATCCCAAGCGGGGCGACTACAGCCAGTACCGGGGGGCCACCAGCCTGACCCCCAACCAGAAGGAGGCCGAGCAGGCCTGCGCCATGGTCATCAATTCGGACGAGACCCTGCGCAGGGCCGGCCGCGCCCTGCTGGAACGCACCGCCGCCGAGGCGGTGCTGATCACCCGCGGCGAGCACGGCATGGCCCTCTACGAGAAGGGCGGCGCCGAGCACCACCTGCCCACCGAGGCCACCACCGTGTTCGACGTCACCGGCGCCGGCGATACGGTGATCGCCGCCTACACCACCGCCCTGGCAGCGGGCGCGGCCTTCGCCGACGCCGCCTTCCTCTCGAACCACGCCGCCGGCATCGCCGTGCGCGAGCTGGGCACCGCTGCGGTGACGGCCGAGCAGCTGCGCCTCAGCCTGCGCGGGGACGACCGGTGAGCCCCCCGGAGCGGGGGCTGGTCCTGGCCCGCCACGAACTGGGGCCCTGGGCCGAGGCCGTGCACGCGGCCGGGCGCACCATCGGCTTCACCAACGGCTGTTTCGACCTGATCCATGCCGGCCACCTGGCGGGCTTCCTCCGGGCGGCGGCGGCGGCCGACGAACTGATCGTCGCTCTCAACAGCGACGCCTCGGTCCGCGTGCTCAAGGGCGAGGGGCGCCCGATCCTGCCGGAAGCCGACCGCGCGGCCCTGATCGCCTCCTTGCGACCCGTTTCCGCGGTCACCATATTTGCCGAGCCGACACCCCTGGAGACCATCCTCCAGGTCCGGCCTGACGTGCTCGTCAAGGGGTCCGAGTACGAGGAAGCGGACATCGTGGGCGCCCGCGAGGTCATGTCGTGGGGCGGCCGCATCGTGCGCGTGCCGATGGTGCCCGGCAGGTCGACCTCCCAAATCATCGCCGCGATCCGCCGCCTGGCCTGATCGCGGCAGGCAACCGCGGACCCTCCCGGGTCCAAGGAGACATCATGAGCAGGAGAAAGGTCATCATCCTCGGCGCGGCCGGACGCGACTTCCACAACTTCAACTGCGTCTACCGCGACAACTCCGGCTACGAGGTCGTCGCCTTCACGGCCACCCAGATCCCCGACATCGATGGCCGGCGCTATCCCGCCGCCCTGGCCGGCAGCCTCTACCCCGAGGGCATCCCCATCCACGACGAGTCGGACCTGCCGGCGCTGATCGCCGAGACCGGCGCCGAACTGTGCGTCATGGCCTACAGCGACCGTTCCTACCAGCAGGTCATGTCCCTGGGCTCGATCGTCAACGCCGCCGGCGCCGACTTCGCCATGCTGGGCGAGCGGCTGACGCAGCTCAAGAGCAGCAAGCCCGTCATCTCCGTAGGTGCGGTGCGCACCGGCTGCGGCAAGAGCCAGACCAGCCGCCGCATCTGCCAGATCCTGCGCAAGGCGGGCAAGAAGGTGGTCGCCGTGCGCCACCCCATGCCCTACGGCGACCTGGCGGCGCAGAAGGTGCAGCGCTTCGCCGAGCTGGCGGACCTGGCGAAGCACAAGTGCACCATCGAGGAGATGGAGGAGTACGAGCCCCACATCGAGGCCGGCGGCGTCATCTACGCGGGCGTCGACTACGAGGCCATCCTGCGTCAGGCCGAGGCCGAGGCGGACATCGTGCTCTGGGACGGCGGCAACAACGACACGCCCTTCTTCAGGAGCGACCTGCACATCGTCGTGGCCGATCCCCACCGCCCGGGCCACGAGCTGGGCTACTTCCCCAGCGAGACGAACCTGCGCATCGCCGACGCGGTGATCATCAACAAGGTCGTCGAGGCCGAGTTCGAGAACATCGAGCAGGTGCGCGAGAACGTCCGCTCGGTCAACCCGCGGGCCGTGATCATCGACGCCGCGAGCCCGCTGACGGTCGAGGGCGACGTGGACCTGCGCGGCAAGCGCGTGCTGGTCGTGGAGGACGGCCCGACCCTGACCCACGGCGACATGACCTACGGCGCCGGCGTCGTGGCGGCCATGCGCATGGGCGCCGGGGAACTGGTGGATCCGCGGCCCTGGGCCACGGGGCGCCTGGCCGAGACCTTCGCCGCCTACCCGGATATCGGCACCCTGCTGCCGGCCATGGGCTACGGCGCCGAGCAGGTCGCCGATCTGGAGCGGACCATCAACGCGGTCGACTGCGACGCCGTGGTCATCGGCACGCCCATCGACCTCAGCCGCATCGTGAAGATCAAGAAGCCGACCGTGCGCGTGAGGTACGAGCTCCAGGAGATCGGGCAGCCGAACCTGGAGCAGCTGCTGGCCCGCTTCCTGGGCTAGCGGACATCCGGGGCGGCCGGTCCGGCCGGCCGCCCCGCCACCACCGGGGAGGAGTCGCGTGAACATCCACGAGTACCAGGCGAAGGAGATCTTCGCCAGCCACGGCCTGCCGGTGCCCGGCGGGAAGGTCGCCACCACGGTCGACGAGGCCGTGGCGCTGGCGAACGGGTTCGGGCTGCCGTGCATGGTGAAGTCGCAGGTGCTGACCGGCGGCCGCGGCAAGGCGGGGGGCATCAAGTTCTGCCCGACGATCGACGACGTGCGCAAGCACGCGGGCAACATCCTGGGCATGGACATCAAGGGCCACATCGTGCGCAAGGTGCTGGTCACCCCCGCGGTGGACATCGCCAGCGAGTACTACGTGGGCATGCTCATCGACCGCAACACCAAGCGCGTGCTGCTGATGGCCAGCGCCGAGGGCGGCGTGGAGATCGAGCAGGTGGCCAAGGAGAACCCCGACGCCATCCTCAAGCAGTCGATCGACCCCCGCTACGGCCTGCTGGACCACGAGGCCATGGATATGGGCCTGCGGCTGTGCCCGGAGGACGTGAAGAAGGCCCGGCAGCTGGCGGCCGCCATGCAGAAGCTCTACCGGGCCTTCGTCGAGGCGGACGCCAGCCTGGCCGAGATCAACCCCTTCATCTTCACCCCCGACGGCACCGGCCACGCCATCGACGCCAAGGTGAACCTGGACGACAACGCCCTGTTCCGGCACCCGGGGTACGAGGCCCTGCGGGACCTGGAGGCGGAAGACCCCGGCGAGCGCGCCGCGCGCGAGGCCGGCCTCAGCTTCGTCAAGCTGTCGGGCAACGTGGGCTGCCTGGTCAACGGCGCCGGCCTGGCCATGGCCACCATGGACCTGGTCAACTACTACGGCGGCCAGCCCGCCAACTTCCTGGACATCGGCGGCTCCTCGAACCCGGAGAAGGTGGTCAACGCCCTGACCATCATCCTCGAGGACCCCGAGGTGAAGGCCATCCTCTTCAACATCTTCGGCGGCATCACCCGCTGCGACGACGTGGCCAACGGCATCATCAAGGCCACGCAAATGATGGACATCAACGTGCCCATCGTGGTCCGGCTGACCGGCACCAACGAGGCGGAGGGACGGGCCCTGCTGGCCAAGACCGCCCTCCACCCCGCCCAGACCATGGATGAGGCCGTGCAGAAGGCCATCGAGCTCGCGGGCAAGTAGCGCGCCGACCGGAAACCGGCGGACGCGCTGCGCCGCCCACCAAGGAGAGGAAACCATGGCGATCTTCGTCGACAAGGATACCAGGGTGGTCGTCCAGGGGATCACCGGCCGCGACGGCGGCTTCCACACCCGCGAGATGATGGCCTACGGCACCAGGGTCGTGGCCGGCTGCACCCCGGGCCGCGGCGGCCAGAAGTTCGAGGGCTCGGTTCCGGTCTTCGACACGGTCAAGCAGGCCGTGCAGGAGACCGGCGCCAACACGTCGGTCATCTTCGTGCCGCCTGCCGGCGCCGCCGGCGCCATCATGGAGGCGGCGGACGCGGGCTGCACGCTGATCGTCTGCATCACCGAGGGCGTGCCCACGGTGGACATGGTCAAGGCCTGGCCCTACGTCCAGGAGAAGGGCGCCCGCCTCATCGGGCCCAACTGCCCCGGCCTGCTGGCCCCGGGCATCGCCAAGCTGGGCATCCTGCCCGCGTCCATCGTCAAGGAGGGCCCCGTCGGCCTGGTCTCCCGCAGCGGGACCCTGACCTACGAGGTGGTCTTCCAGCTGACGGCCGCGGGCCTGGGCCAGACCACCTGCCTGGGCATCGGCGGCGACCCGGTGATCGGCACCAACTTCCTGGACGCCATCGAGGCCTTCAACGCCGACCCCGCGACCGAGGCCTTCGTGATGATCGGCGAGATCGGCGGCGACGCCGAGGAGAAGGCCGCCGCGTACATCAAGGCCCACGTGAAGAAGCCCGTGGTCAGCTTCATCGCCGGCCGGACCGCGCCTCCGGGCAAGCGGATGGGCCACGCCGGGGCTATCGTGTCCGGCGGTTCGGGCACCGCGGCCGAGAAGAAGAAGGCCCTCGAGGCGGCCGGGATCCCCGTGGCCGACCGCCCCATGGACATCGTGCCGAAGCTCAAGGAGATCTGGAAGCGCTAGCCGCGGGCCGCGCCCCCGGCTTCCTCGGCAACGTTCTGAAAGGACCGACGTAACCTGATGCAGCAGACGTACTTCATGATCAAGCCGGAGATCGTCGCGGCCGGCGACCAGAAGGTGGGCGAGATCCTCGCCATGGTCAACCGGGCGGGGTTCCGGATCACGGCCCTGCAGATGCGGCAACTGGACCGCGCCACCGTGGAGGACTTCTACGGCGAGCACCGGGGCAAGGGCTTCTTCGCCGACCTTTGCGGCTACATCGCCGGCGGGCCGGTGGTGGCCGTGCGCCTGGAGCGGGCCGATGCGGTGGCCAAGCTGCGCGAGCTGATCGGCGCCACCGATCCGGCCAAGGCGGCCATCGGCACCGTCCGCGACCTGTACGGGGCGTCCCTGCAGAACAACGCGGTCCACGCCTCGGCCAACCCCGGGGACGCGGCCCGGGAACTGGGCATCATCTTCGGCTAGGCCGGACGGCGGCCGCCTTGACAGGCCCCGGCCCGGCTATTAAGGTGTGGCGCTTGCATGAAACTGGATCTCGAACGGCAGGAACACGGTCGCTCAGAGCTCCCGATCGAGGGCGACCTCGACCTGGGCCTCGGTGACGGCCGTCCGGAGCGGGCCACGCTCCGCGGCACGATCCTCGTGGACAACGTGGAGAGCCGCTTCCTGTTGGGCGGGATTCTGACGGCCGCGGGCCGGGCCGAGTGCGGGCGCTGCCTGGGCGCGTTCGATTTCCTTTGGGACGTGCCCCTGGAGATCGTCGTGCTGCGGGACGTGGACACGGACGAGGGGGAGGGCGACTCCCTGGTCATCCGCCAGGCCACGGGCGAGGTGGACCTGACCGACGCCCTGCGCGAATCCGCGGTCCTGGCCTTCCCGCTGGCGCCGGTGTGCCGGCCGGACTGCCGGGGACTCTGCCCCCGCTGCGGCATCGACCGCAACACTGGCACCTGCGACTGTGCCGACGAGGACATCGACCCGAGGTGGGAAGGGTTGCCCTGACGCGCCCCCTGCCCCGACTGGAGGACGAGGAGACATGGCGGTTCCCCGCAAAAAGACCACGCCTTCGCGCAAGGGCCTGCGCCGGGCCAATTGGCACCTGACCAAGCCCGACCCGAACAAGTGCCCCCACTGCGCCGCGGCGCGCCTGCCCCACCGGGTCTGCCGCGAATGCGGGTACTACGGCGAGCGCGAAGTGATCGTCGTCGAGTCCTAGGTCCGCGCAGGCGCCGGCGGTCCGTCCCGGCGGAACCGCGCGGCCCGGCACCGGCAGGGAGGTCGGTCCGATGAACGCCAGCAGCGACAGGCCCGTCATCGCCGTGGACGCCATGGGCGGCGACCACGGCCCGGCGGTGGTGGTTCCCGGCGCCGTGGCGGCCCTGACCCCGGACTCCCCCTTCGGTCTGGCCCTGTACGGCGACGCCGACGCGGTCGGCGCCGAGCTAGCGAAACTCGGCACCGAACGTCTGCCCGTTTCCGTGGTCCCCTGCACCCAGGACATCGACATGGGGGAGTCGCCGGCCGCCGCCATCCGCGGCCGCCCGGACAGCCCCATCGTCAAGGCCCTCACCGACCACAAGGCCGGCCGCGCGGCGGCGGTGGTCTCGGCCGGCTCCACCGGGGCCCAGGTCGCGGCCAGCCTGATCGTCCTGGGCCGCCTGCCCGGCGTCGACCGCCCGGCCATCGCCACGGTGATTCCCACCGCAGAGGGGCGCCTGCTCCTGCTGGACGCGGGCGCCAACACCCAGTGCAAGCCCGAGCACCTGGTCTGCTTCGCCCGCATGGGCGCGGTCTACGCCCGGGAGCTGTTCGGCGTCGCCGAGCCCGCGGTCGGGTTGCTGAACATCGGCGGCGAGGCCCGCAAGGGCAACGAGCTGTCGGTGGCCGCCCACGAGCTGCTGCGCGGCGCGGGCCTGAACTTCAAGGGCAACGTGGAGGGCAACGAGTTCCTGCTGGGCCCGGCCGACGTGGTGGTCACCGACGGATTCACCGGCAACAACACCCTCAAGCTGGTCGAGGGCATCGCCCGCTTCCTGGTGGCGCTGAGCCGGCGTCCGGACCTGGCGGACCACGAGCGCGCCGCCTTCCGGCCGGTGCTGGGCTACCTGCAGCGGGAGTTCTCCTACGAGGTGGCCGGCGGCGCCATGCTGCTGGGGGTCGCCGGCGTCAGCATCATCGCCCACGGGCGCAGCAGCGCCCGGGCCATCACCAACGCGGTCAAGGTGGCCTGGGAGCAGGTCGACGCCGACCTGCCCGCCAAGGTCGCGGCGGCCCTCGCCTGAACCGCTCCCGGCGCCGGAGGCCAGCCATGCAGCGCGTCCCGATGCTCTTCCCCGGCCAGGGCTCCCAGTCCGTGGGCATGGCCGCCGACCTGCTGGCGGCCGGTGGCACCGCGGCCGGGTTCCTGCGCACGGTCAACGATACCGTGGGCTGCGACCTGCTGCGGATCATGACCGACGGCCCGGACGGGACCCTGACCGAGACCCGCAACGCCCAGCCGGCGCTGCTGGCCCATTCGGTGGCGGTGACCCTGGCCCTGGGCGACCTGGGCATCCTGCCCGGCGTGGTGGCCGGCCACAGCCTGGGCGAGTTCTCCGCCGCCGTGGCCTGCGGCGCCCTTTGTCCCGGCGACGCCCTGCGCACCGTGCGCCGCCGCGGCGAGCTCATGTTCGCCGCCGGCCGGGAGATCCCCGGCACCATGGCCGCGGTCATGGGCCTGTCCGCAGCCCGGGTGGCCGAGATCTGCGCGGGCATCGACGGCGTCGTCGTCCCGGCGAACCACAATTCGGACAGCCAGGTGGTGATCAGCGGCGAGGTGGCGGCGGTCGCCGCCGCCGGCGAGGCCCTGAAGGCCGCCGGGGCCAAGCGGGTGGCGCCCCTGAACGTCAGCGGGGCCTTCCACTCGCCCCTGCTGGCGGGCGCCGCCGCCGATTTCCGGAGCTTCCTGGCGGGTATCCCGGTCGCCGACCCGGCGGTACCCCTGGTGGCCAACGTCAGCGCCGCGCCCGTCACCACGGCACAGGAGCTGCGCGAGGGCTTCGCGCGCCAATTGACCGCACCCGTGCTCTGGCACGGCACCATGGAGCGCATCTGCGGCGGGCCGGACCGGCCCCCGGTGGTGCTGGAGGTGGGGCCGGGCAAGGTCCTGAGCGGCCTTGCCAGGCGCGCGTATCCGGATGTAACCTTCGTCCCGGTGGGGACCGTGGCCGACCTGGAGGGCCTGCCCGCCGTCCTGGCCGCCGCCGGGTCCCATCCCGCCGGCTGACCGGCACCCCAGCCAAGGAGAGCGGACGCACATGGCCGAAACACCGACCAGGGGCGCGGTCATCGTCACCGGCGCCAGCCGCGGGATCGGCAGGGCCATCGCCGAGGACCTGGCCGCCGCGGGCTACCGGCTGGCCCTGGTGGCGCGCGACGCGCAGCGGCTGCAGGAGGTGGCGGCCGCCCTGCCGGCGGGCGCCGAGGTCATGACCTGCCCGGCGGACATCGCCGACCCGGCTAGGGTCCAGGCGGTCGTCGACGAGGTCCAGGCGCGGTACGGCGCCGTCTGGGGCCTGGTCAACAACGCCGGCGTGACCGCCGACGGGCTGCTCATGCGCATGTCCGCCGAGGCCTGGAAACGGCCCCTGGCGGTCAACCTGGACGGGACCTTCCACTTTACACGGGCTGTGGCCCCGCTTATGATGCGCCAGCGCGAGGGGCGGATCGTCAACATCTCGTCCGTCATCGGCCTGACCGGCAACGCCGGCCAGGCCAACTACGCGGCCAGCAAGGCCGGCATCATCGCCCTGACCAAGTCGGTGGCCAAGGAGCTGGGCGGACGGAACGTCACGTGCAACGCCGTTGCGCCGGGCTTCATCGCCACGGACATGACCGCGGACCTGCCCGACAAGGTGCGCGCCGACATGCTGGCCCGGATCCCCCTGAAGCGCTTCGGCGAGGGGAAGGACGTGGCCGGCGTCGTACGGTTCCTTTTGTCTCCGGAGGCCGCCTACGTCACGGGCCAGACGCTCGTGGTCGACGGCGGCATGATCGCCTAGAGAGCACGTCAGACACACGTACGCAGGAGGATAACGCGAGATGGCTTCGATTCAGGAACAGGTGTACGAGATCATCCAGCGCAAGCTTTCGGTCAATCCCGAGCAGATCACGCCCGAGGCTTCGTTCACCGAGGATCTCGGCGCCGACTCCCTCGACACCGTGGAACTCGTGATGGACCTGGAAGAGCAGTTCAACATCACGATCCCGGAGGAGGACCAGGAGAAGCTGCGTACGGTGCAGGACGCCATCGACTACCTCGAGCAGCACCTGGACTAGCGCGGGACCGCGATCGGGCACGGCGGGCGGCAGCCCGCCGCCCGCAGCGACGTGCCCGGTCCCATCCGCCCCGGGGTGGGACCGGGTCCGACTATAGAATCCGGCCGCGGCGCCCGGTCGCGGCAGCAGGGAGGTCGAGACTTGGAACCCCGCAACGTCGTCGTAACGGGCATGGGCATGCTCACCGCCGTGGGCCTGGGCCGTGACAGCAGCTGGGAAGCGCTCAAGCGCGGCGCCAGCGGCATCGCGCCGATCACCATCCTCGACACCTCGGACTTCAAGACCACGTTCGCCGGCGAGCTGAAGGGCTTCGCTCCCGAGGTCGCGATGGACCCGAAGGACGCGCGCAAGGCCGACCGCTTCGCCCAGATCGCCGTGGTCGCCGCGGCCGAGGCCATGGCCCAGGCCGGCCTCGACGCCGCCCCGGGCGACCCCTACCGCGCCGGCGTGATCATCGGCTCGGGCATCGGCGGCATGATCACCTTCGAGGAGCAGCACGCGAAGTTCATCGGCCGCGGCTCCCGCGGCGTCTCGCCGCTGTTCATCCCCATGATGATCAGCGACATGGCGGCGGGCCTGGTCTCCATCCGCTACGGTTTCAGGGGCGCCAACTACTGCACCGTCAGCGCCTGCGCCTCCGGCGGCCACGCCATCGGCGCGGCCTTCGACCAGATCCGGCTCGGCCACGCCGACGTGATGATCACCGGCGGCGCCGAGGCGGCCATCTGCAACATGGCCCTCTCCGGCTTCGGCAACATGAAGGCCCTGTCCACCCGCAACGACGACCCCGCCGGCGCCTCGCGGCCCTTCGACGCCGACCGGGACGGCTTCGTGCTGGGAGAAGGCGGCGCCGTCCTGGTGCTCGAGGCGGAGGATCACGCGCGCGCCCGCGGCGCGACGATCCTGGGCGGGATCCTGGGCTACGGCATGACCGGCGACGCCTTCCACATGACCCAGCCGGACAACGACGGGGCCGGCGCCATGGGCTCGATGCGGCAGGCGCTGCGCACCAGCGGGCTGCGGCCGGACCAGATCGGCTACATCAACGCCCACGGCACCTCGACCCACTTCAACGACAAGATCGAGTCCAAGGCCATCAGCGCCGTCTTCGGCGACCACGCCTCCCGCCTGAAGGTCAGCTCGACCAAGTCGATGATCGGGCACCTGCTCGGCGGCGCCGGCGCGGTCGAGGCCGTGGTCACCCTGCTGGCCCTGCGCGACGGCATCCTGCCGCCGACGATCAACTACCGGACGCCGGACCCCGAATGCGACCTCGACTACTGCCCCAACGAGGCGGTGCTTGCCGAGGTGGACCATGCCCTGTCCAACTCCTTCGGGTTCGGCGGCCACAACGTCACCCTCTGCTTCGGGGCGAGGCGGTAGGCTGCGGAGGCGGGCGGGCCCATGGGGCTGAGCGAAGCGATCCGCGCCCTGGCCGCGAGGCTGGCGGGGGGCCCGCGCCCGGAGCGGGAGCCCGCCGGCGTCACCGTTCCCGAGGCCGACCACAACCTCCGCGAGCTCCAGCGGAAACTGGGCCACACCTTCGCGGACGTCACCCTGCTGCGCAACGCGCTGCTGCACCGTTCCCACATCCACGTCACCGGGCAGGAGCGGGAACAGTCCAACGAGCGCCTCGAATTCCTCGGCGACGCGGTGCTCGGCCTGGTCGTCAACGAGATCCTCTACGACCATTATCCCGACCGTTCGGAGGGCGATCTGACCAAGATGAAATCCCTGCTGGTCTGCGGCGCCCGGCTTTCCGAGGTGGCGATGGACTTCGATCTGGGTATTCATATCCGCATGAGCCGCAGCGAGGCGGCCACCGGCGGGCGGCGGCGCTCGTCGATCCTCGCCGACACCACCGAGGCCATCATCGGGGCGGTCTACCTGGACGGGGGGCTGCCCGCGGCGCGGACGGTGATCGAGCGGGTGATCCTCAGCGGCAGCGACCGGGTGCTCTCGCGCCGGTCCCTGCGCAACTACAAGAGCCGCCTGCAGGAGATGATCCAGTCGCGGTACAAGACGCCGCCCCGCTACAAGGTGCTGGAGGTGGACGGTCCCGACCACGATCGCCTCTTCCGCGTGGCCGTCACCCACGGGGGCACCGTGCTGGGGGTGGGCGACGGCCGCAACAAGAAGACCGCCGAGCAGGCCGCCGCCCGGGAGGCGCTGGACAGGCTCGAGCGCGAACCGGAGCTCCTGGACGGCGGGCAGGAGTGAGGCCACGCCGGTCCCCGCCAGGCCGAGGAGCACCGTTGACCATCCCCCTGCGCCGCCCTCTGGCGACCGCCTGCCTGACCCTGCTGGTCGGCGCCGCGGCCGCTGCCCAGGTGCCGCCCGCGGACCCGTCGTCCCCGGTAGGCGCCGCCGCCAACTGGGCGGTCGGCCACCGCCTGCTGCTGGACGGGGACGCCCGCGGGGCTCTCGGCTACCTGCACCTGGCCTACCGTGCGGACCCGGACGAGCCCGCCGTGGCCCTGGATTTCCAGCAGGCCCTGGCTGCGGAGGGCTACCTCGCGGACGCGGTCACCGTCCTGGACCGCCTCGTGGCGGCCCACCCCGACAGCGTGTCCTGGCGGTTGCGGCGTTCCTCGCTGCACCTGAGCGCCGGCCGACCGGAGCAGGCCCTGGCGGACCTGCAGGAGGTCCGGGCCCTGGGCGGGGCCTCCGTCGCGGTGATCGCGGCCGAAGCCCGCGTCCTGGCCGAGCTGGGGCGCCCCGAGCAGGCCCTGGACGTCTATCGCGAAGGTCTGGCCCGCTTCCCGGGCCAGGGGGCCCGCCTCTACCTGGGCATGGCCGACGTCCACCAGCAGGCCGGCGAGCCCGCGCGGATCCCACCCCTGATGCGCGAGGCCATCGCGGCGCACGCCCAGGATCCTGGTCTGCGCCTGGTGCTGATCCGGGCCCTGGCCGCCCTGGGGGACGACGCCCAGGCGCTGGCCGAGGCCCGCCGCGCCGATGCGGAGATCAGCCGGCCCCTGGACGAGGACCGGCTGCCGGCCTTCGACCCCGACGACGGCGCGCCGCTGCCGCCGGCCCCGGGCAGCGGATCGGCCGGGGAGCCGACGATTCCCGTGCCGCCAGACGGGTTCCAGGTGGAACTGGCGGACTTCTACGCCCGCCACGGCCGGGCCGGCCTGGCCGTCGGCGTCCTTGAACCGCTGGCGCGGGCGGGGGAGCTGGGGCCGCAGCCGAGCCTCTGGCTGGCCCGCCTGCTGCTGGGCACCGGACGCGAGGAGGAGGCCGCCGCCCTGGTGGCCGACCTCAACGACCGCTGGCCGGACGAGGCCCGCGGCTGGTTCCTGCGGGGGCGCCTGGCCGAGGGCCGCGGCGACTGGGCGGCCGCCGTCACCTTCCACCGCCGGGCCGTGTCCCTGGACGGCCGGGATCCGGAACTGCGGGTGGGCCTGGTGCGGTCGCTGCTGGTGGCCTTCGAGGCCGAGCTGGGGGCGCGCACGCCGGAAGCCAAGGGCCGCGAGCTGCGGGACGACCTGCGCGGCGAGGCCAGCCTCGCGGCCGGCCTCCTGCCGGACGACGACACCCAGGGCCAGCTGGTCCTAGGCTACGCGTTCCGCACCCTGGGCGAACTGGAGGACGCCAGCCGGCATTTCGCGCTGGCTGCCGAGGATCCGGAACTGCGCCGCACGGCCCTGATCCAGCAGAGCATCTGCCTGGACGAATCCGGCCGGCCGGACCGGGCCCGGGGCGCCCTGGAGACCCTGCGCCGGGAGTTCCCCGCGGACGCGGAGGTGGCCAACAGCCTGGGCTACTTCCTGGCCGAAAAGGGCCAGGACCTGGACCAGGCGGAACAGCTGGTGCAGCAGGCCCTGGCTGCCGAGCCGGCCAACGGGGCCTTCCTGGATTCCCTGGGCTGGGTCTACTACCGCCTGGGCCGCCACGAGGAGGCCCTCGACTACCTGATCCGCGCGGTGAACGTGCTGCCGGACGATCCGGTGATCCTCGAGCACCTGGGCACGGTCCTGCAGGCGTTGGGCCAGCACGGCCAGGCGCGGGCCGCCTACGTGCGCGCCCTGGAGGCGGGCGGGGACCCGGAGCGCCTCGAACCGGCCCTTGCCGCCGCGGATTCCGCCGCGTCGAGGGGACCCTGAGTTGCCCGGGCGCCGCCTCCTGCTGGTCGGCCTGCTGGCCGGGCTGGCCTGCGCCCGACCCGCCCCTGCCCAGGACACGGCCAGCGTCGAGGGGACCCTGCGCCTGGCTTCCTGGCGGGGCGCGTTCCTGGGCCGCGGCGCCGACGGACAGCTGGGGCTGCTGGCCGGGCCGGACGGCTCCTACCGGGTGGAGGTCGCCGAAGGTCAGGCCCCCCTGGCGACCCTGCTGGACCGGCAGGGGCGGGGCTGGACCCTGGTCCTGCCGGCGCGGGGGGAGGCGATCGCCCAGCCCTGGGACCGGGAATGGCGGAAGCTGGAGGCCGATCTGGGCGCCGGTCTGCGGGCCATCGCCGCGGCCCTGGCCGATCCGGACGCCCCGGCCGGGGCCGGCCGCCGGGTCGTGCTGCCCCCGCCCGGCC
>JACZKN010000303.1 GCA_014859985.1 Candidatus Krumholzibacteriia bacterium
CTCCGCGCCCACCCCGCCCTCGACTCCGAACGCCGGCGCCGCCTCGCCCGCGAGCACCCGGTAGATCGCATCGTCATCGAAACCGATGGCCGCCGCGTCGGCCCGGGTCGCGCCGAAGCGCACGCGGTCCAGGCGCGCCCAGTGGATGGCGGCGAAGCACATGGGGCAGGGCTCGCAGGTGGCGTAGATCTCGCAGCCGGCAAGGTCGAAGGTGCCCAGCTCGCGGCAGGCGGCGCGGATGGCCTGGACCTCGGCGTGGGCGGTGGGGTCGCCGTGGGCGATCACCTGGTTGTGGCCGCGGGCGACCACGCGGCCGTCCTTGACCACCACGGCGCCGAAGGGGCCGCCCTCGCCGGCCTGGATGCCGCGCCGGGCCTCGGCCACGGCCTCGTCCATGAATGGTTCGTGCATCGACTCGTCCTCCCTGACTTGATAGTACATCGGCGCCGGCCCGGGGCAAACCCCCGACCGCGCGGCTTGCCGGGCGCGCGATCGTGCCTAGCTTGTGCCCACGGTCCGCCGGGGCGGGCCGCCCGGCCACGATCCCACAAAGCGGAGGAGACCATGGACAAGCCGAAGATCGCCGGCACCCGCCCGGCCGTGCTCGAACTCGCCGCCGGCAAGTACGCCTACTGCGCCTGCGGCCAGTCGGCCACCCAGCCCTTCTGCGACGGCAGCCACGCCGGCACGTCGTTCCGCCCGCAGGCGTTCGAGATCGCCGAGCCGCGGCGCGTGGCCATCTGCCAGTGCAAGCAGACCGGCGGCGCGCCCTTCTGCGACGGCACCCATAAGACCCTCGGCTGACACCCGGTCAGCGCCCGCTCACCCTGCTCCACTGCCGCACCCAGTGCCGCGTGCGGTCCAGGTACCACTCCGGCTCGCGAGGCCGGTAGTCCCGGTACGTGAAGCTGTCGCAGGCGCCGGGGACGGCAGGCTCGATCTGGGTGCCCTCGTGCCACTCGTTGAACGAGGTGACGGCCACCAGGTCGGTCTGCGCGGCGATGGCCGCGGCGAACTGGCGGTCGAAGTAGGCGCCGTCCTCGCGCTCGCGGGTGGTGGCGGTGTTCCAGGGCCGCACGCGCGTGTCGACGTAGCCGGGACCGACGCAGAACACGCGGATCAGGCCGTACCCGAGGGAGAGGCGGCTCATCGTCGGCCAGTTGGCACGGGACGAGCCCCAGGTGAAGCCGTCGGCGGCGAAGTAGGTGTAGAAGCCGTCGAAGCCGGCCTCGTCCAGGAGCGCGCCGTCCTCGGGACCCACCCACAGGCCGATCATCACGCAGTCCAGCAGGGTGTCGTGGATGAACAGGTCGCCGCCAGGCTGCATGAGCCGCGCCCACTCGGCCGGCGGCGTCAGGTACGAGTCGTAGACATAGACCACGGGCAGGCCGCCCATGAGGTGGCAGGCCGGGTGCGCGCGATAGCTGGCGATCAGGTAGGCGATCGCCGCGTGGCTGGTGACGGCGTCGCGCCCCGGAAAAGGTTCCAGGTGGAAGGCCACCTCCAGCCCCGCCTCGGCCGCCGCGTCCAGCAGCAGGGGCAAGTTGCGGTCGGTGGGAGTGCCGGGACCCCACCAGCTGGCGACGATCACGCCGACGCCGGCGCGCTTCAGCTGCGCTACGTGGATGCGCACCACCGCCGGGTCGGCGGAGCTGTACGGGCCGAGGGCGGGATAATAGTCGGCGCCGATGTCCCCGCCGCCCGGGTAGGCCAGGCCCGTGGTGTCGCCGATCACCTCGTGGTTCCAGTGGGTCTGGGCGCCGTCGACGGCCTCGGTGGCGTACCAGCCGTAGTAGAAGGCGTGGACGGTGTCGTCGACGACGGCCTCGTCCGCGCAGCCGGCCAGCACCGCCGGCACCAGGAGGGCCAGCGCCAGGCCGGCGTTGCGCGCCCGGCTCACGCCGCGTCTCCCGCCGCAGCGGCCGCCTTGCCGGCCTGCTCGGCCTCGGACCGCCCCACCTGCCGCTGGGCCCACCACACCGCCACCGCGGCCGCCGACCAGGTGATGCCGAAGATGCCCCACCAGATGCCGTAGAGCCCCTTGCCCCAGACTTCGGTCAGCAGCCAGAACACGGCAAACGGCGCGGCGATCTGCCGGTACAGCCCGATCCACAGGGCGAAGGCCGGCTTCTTCAGCCCCTGCAGCACCGAAGTGTTGACGAACAGCAGCACGTAGGCGTACTCGATGAACGCGGCGATGCGCAGGTAGCGCGTGCCGATGTCCACCACCGCCGGGTCGTCGCTGAACAGGCCCATCAGGGGCCGCGCGCCGAAGAAGACCAGCGCCGAGCCGAACACCATCACCACCGCGCCGTACTTCAGGGCCGTGCGCACCACCTGCCGCACCCGGTCGAACAGCCCCGCGCCGCTGGCCTGGGCCACCAGGGTCAGCGTCGCCATGTTCAGGCCGATCGTCGGTAGCAGCGCGATCTGCTCGATGCGCGTGGCCACGCCGTAGGCCGCGACCGCCTCCTGCCCGAAGCGGCTCAAAAACCAGGTGATGATGAAGATGCCCAGGGCCACGCTCATCATGTTCAGGCTCGAGGGGATGCCCTGCCCGGCGATGGCCCGCAGCACCCGGCCGTCGGGCCGCCAGCGGGCGCCCTCGCTGCGCCAGATCAGCCCCGTACGCCAGGCCCGCCGGCCCAGGAACACCAGCCCGCCCGCCTGGCAGAGGATGGTGGCCAGGGCGATGCCGCGCACCCCCATGGCCGGCACGCCGAGGCCGCCGTACATGAACCAGGGGTCGAGCACCACGTTGGCCGCGGCGGCGCCGATCAGGTAGTCCCGCATGGAGCGCATGTCGCCCTGCGCGTTGAGGATGCCGTTGAGCATGTAGAAGGTCAGCACGAAGCCGCTGCCGGCCAGGATGACGTGCATGTACTCGAGGCAGATCTCCAGGTAGCGGCCGCTAGCGCCCAGCAGCCGGAACAGGGACTCCACCGACAGGTAGCCGACGGTCATCACGAAGGCCGCCAGCAGCAGGCCCAGCACCAGGCCCTGGGCGGCGATGACCGCGGCCTCGCGCCGGTCATCCCGGCCCAGGGCGTTGCCGATCAGCGCGGTGGCGCCGGTGGCGAACCCCGAGCCCATGGCGATCAGCACGAAGAACACCGGGAACGAGAGGGACAGGGCGGCCAGCGCGTCGGTGGACAGGCGTCCGGCCCAGAACGTGTCCACCACGTTGTACATGGTGTTGAAGAAGAACCCGATCGAGGCCGGGATGGCCAGGCGGCGGACCAGTTCGGGCACGGGCGCGGTGACCAGGTCGGACCGGGCGGTGCCGAAGGGACGGTTCACGGGAACTCCGGGGCAGGAGGCTGCGCGGCGACCGGGGACGATCGTCCCACGATAGCGCCATTTTCCCGCCGCCGACAGGGGCCCGCTACTTCAGCAGCAGCCCCTTGGCGCCCCGCGGCCGGGCCCCGTCGTCGAGCCGGAACAGGTAGACGCCGCCGGGGGCGGCGCGGCCCGCCAGGTCGTGGCCGTCCCAGGCCAGGGCGAAGGGCCCGGCTGCGAGCAGGCCGTCGTGGAGCACCGCGACGAGACGGCCGCGGGCGTCGTGCACCGTCAGGCGCACGGGGGCCGCCAGGGGAAGCTCGCCGCCTACGGTGGTGCGCGGGTTGAAGGGGTTCGGCGACAGGCGCAGGCCCTGGTCGCCGGGCACCGCCGGCACGCCGCTTTGACCGTTGCCGATGGTCACGGTCGTGGGCAACAGACCGACCTCGGGGTACCAGTCGCCCGCCACGTCCGACAGGTAGACGCTGATGACGTCGATGGGCGTCGTCCCGTCGGCCACGCCTTCGAAGTCCCACCAGAAGAGCTCGCCTGGGCCGGCCACGAACAGGCCCGAACCCATGACGATGCAGTAGCCGTGCCAGACGCCGGGCTCGGGCTCCTCGAAGCCGCGGAAGAGCTGGTGGCCGCTTGCGGTAAAGAGCAGGCCCGCGCCGCCGCCCAGGCTGCGCACCACGGTGGTGTCGTAGGCCACCGTGACGTCGATGGTGCGGACGGTGACGGTGTCGTCGATCATCACCGACAGGCGCCCGGTCACGGCCGCCGGCAGAGTGGTATCGGCCGGCGTGAAGTGCAGCGGGACGGCCGCGCGGGCGGCGGCCGCGGCTGCGAGCAGGACCGCCAGCACCACCGTCGTCTTCAGGATTCCTGGTTTCATGGTTCTTTCCTCTCGAACATCTATGTGCAGGCCGCTGCGGGGACCCCGGGGCGGGCGCCCCGGGAGTCCCCGTCGCGGCATCCGTGCCGCTACTTCATCAGGGTCATCTTGCGGACCTGGCTGTACGGTCCGGCGTCGATCCGGCAGAAATAGACGCCCGAGGCGGACCGGCGGCCGGCGTCATCCTGGCCGTTCCAGAGCACCTCGTGCAGGCCCGGTCCCCGCACCTCATCGACCAGGGTGGCGACCCGGCGGCCGTCCACGGTGTAGATCGCCAGCTTCACGGACTGCGCTTCGGGCAGCGAGAAGGCGATCTTGGTCAGGGGGTTGAAGGGGTTCGGGTAGTTGGGGTGAAGGGCGAAGACCCGCGGCGTCAGGGAGTCGCTGGCCTTCTCCAGGCTGATCTCGAGCCTGCTGTTGTCGGTGGCGCGGGCGTCGATCACGAGGTCGGTCGCGGCGACCGGACCAGCCGTCCGGATCACCAACAGGTCGCCCGTGCCGGCAAACGCGTTGTCCACGCCCATGACCGCGACCACGGCGTCGAAGGCGGCGCCGTTGTTGCGCAGGAACGTGGGCTCACCCTGGCTGTCCAGGAGCGCGCCGGCCTCGACCGAGACGACCTCGGCGCCGGCGGCGGTCACGTGCACGCCCTTGAGCGACGGCGCGTCCACCACGCGCAGGCCGTAGCGGCCGTCGCCGTAGTCGACCCACGCGAGCACCGCGCGGTCGCTGACCGGCTCGCTTCCCTTAGCCGCCGAGACGACGCCGAAGTTCATGGAGAAGACGATCAGGTCCTCGAAGTTGATGTTGTTGTCGGTCAGGGGGATGCCCAGGCGGCTCCAGTCGTCGGTGGGGCCGACGTCCACGAGGGCGCCGGGGTCGCCGGTCGTGACGGTGCTGAAGAAATAGGTGCCCAGGACGTTGATGTCGAACGGGTCGACGATGCCGTCGGGAGCGCCGCCGGCCGTGCTGGTCACGTCGCCCAGCCAGTAGTTGGTGGCGCGGTCGTTGGCCGCCGCAGGAGCGCTGGCGTTGCCGGCCGCGTCCACGGCGAAGACCTCGTAGTAGTAGACGCCGCGGTCCAGGTGGTCGGTCCAGGTCTGGACCAGACCCAGCGTCGGCACGGTGCCGACAGGGGCCCACTCGGCCGAGGCAACCGCGGCGGCGTGGTCGGCCGGCCGCGCCGGGATCACGTCGCCGGCCAGGTCGTCGTACTCGGGGTACGCCGACAGGCCGCTGCCGTCGTGCCACAGGCCGGCGAAGACCTCGTAGTGGTCCACGTCGGTGCCGTCGTGGCTCCAGGCGACCTCGACCTTGTTGTGGCCGGGCGCGGCGGTGATGCCGGTGACCGCGGCCGGGGCGGTGCAGTCGACGGAGACGGTGGCGCCGGTCGCGACCACCGCGATGGGGGCGTTGGCCGGGTCGCGCAGGACCAGGCTGTCGAAGGTGATGGTCCCGGCGCCTTCGAGGACGGTCGTGAACGCGACCGAGAACAGGTTCACCGTGGCCGGGCCGACGATCGGGTAGGTCGGGCTGCCCACCGTCGAGCCGGTGACGACGAAGGTGCCGTCCCCGTTGTCGTGGGAGTAGAACTGCTTGTTGACCGTGCCGAAGGGCAGGAGGTCGACCAGCGTGCCCAGGTCGAAGCCCAGCTCGGGCGAGGCCCGGACCACGGCGTTGTAGAGGAACACGTCGGGCATGTCCCCGCTCAGCTCCAGGCCGAAGGTCATGGTCACGGTCTCGCCGCAGGCCAGCGGGCCGCTCGCCGCCGGGGTGACCGTCACCGCGGCGTTGCCGGACACGAAGTCGAGGGTGGCGATCTCGCCGCTCACCAGCTCGACCGTCAGGCCGTCGAGGCGGCCATCGAAGCCGACGCCCCAGCTGGTCGCCGTGCCCAGGTCCACGATCATGATCGGCTGCGCCGCCAGGGCCGGGTCGGCCGTCAGGTCGGCCAGGAACCCGTCCGTGTAGCTGCCCAGGTAGCCGCTGGAGGAGTCGAAGAAGCGCAGCCGGTTGGGCTGGCCCGCGTCGGTCTGCCAGCGGGTCCACTCGCCGGCGGTTTCGGTCAGGGTTTCGCTGAAGTAGGGCTCGGCGTTGATGCGGTTGCCGTACCAGGTCGCACCGGGGCTGCCGTCGTAGGGGTCGGTGTAAAGCTGGAAGAACCAGTCGCCGGCGTCGACCGTGTGCAGCGTCCCCTTCTTCGTGTAGTAGGAGATGCTGTGCAGCTCGCCCACGTTGACGGGGCGGCCGAAGACGGTCTCGGGGTCGAAGCCGTACTTGACCCAGTCGAGGTTCGCCTCGACCGCGCCGGGCGCGAAGCCGGGCGCCGCGTCGTCGTCGACGCCGAGGGCCGGCGTGCCGTCCCAGAAGTAGGCCCCGGTGGGTGTGGCCTCCAGATCGGCGACCACCGCGGTGGTGCGGCCGACCCAGGGCGTGAACAGGAGCGAGCCCTCGGCGGCGTCGCCCAGGCCCAGGGGGTTGCTGGCGGCGTTGTACGGTCCGCTGGGATCGTCCCAGTCGTTGCCGCGCGCGTCGAAGGGGACGGCCGTGTTGGAGTAGGCCCCGGCCGAGAGGTTGTCCTGCAGGAGGTTGCCGGTGGCGTAGCCGGTGACGGTGCCGCCGTTCTCGTAGAACACCAGGCCCCAGTCGAAGTGCTCGATGGTGCAGTCGGTCACGGTGAAGTCGACCGCACCCACGGCGTAGGCTGTCGGACCCCAGCTGTCAACCACGTCATTGCCGGTGAAAGTGCTGTTGCTGAGGCTGACCGCGATGGATGCCTTGGCCGCCGTGCCCATCGGCGCCGCGTCGAAGCCCTGGGCCGGGACGATCGTACGGCCGCCTGCCTTGGCGCCGGTGGCGTAGGCGTACATCGGGTCAGCCCGCGGATCGGTGACGGTGATGCCGTCGACGGTGCCGGAGGCGTCGATGAGGTAGAGGCTGGTCTCGGTGGCCGTGACCGTACCGCCGCTGATGTCCACGGCGCCGGGGCCGAAGACCAGGATGCCGGTCGCTGTCCACGAACCGTCGGTGTACTCGTAGTCGGCGATCGTGCAGTCGGTCAGCTGCGCGGAGGCGCCGCCCGAGACCTCGATGCCGTTCTGCGCCGGCAGGCCAACGCCCAGGGGACCGTTGCCCGTGCAAGCCAGGCGCAGGGCGTTGACCGTCAGGCCCGCGCCCGTGAACGCAGTGGCGTTCTTCTGGACGTCGTCCACGGCGACGTCGGTGAAGGACACGGTCCGCGGGGCCGCGTCGGTGTTGCTGACGTAGAGGCCGATGCCGTGCTGCGCGCCGGTCAGGGGCTCGTCGCGCACCCGGGTCACGTGCAGGTCGGCGAACGTGCCGTCGGCGTTGCTCAGGCCCAGACCGCAGAAGCGGTAGTTCGCGGCGCCGTTGCCTTGGCCGTCGATGGTCAGGCCCGACAACGCCGTGCCCGTGGCACCGTCCACGAAGATGATCGGGTAGTTGTCCGCGCCCGTCGTGAAGAACAGGGGCATGTCCGCCGGCGCGTCCACGAAGGTGACGCCGACCCCCGCCCCGTCGATCGTCAGGTTGTCGATCGTGATGTGCAGCTGCTCTTCGTAGTTGCCGCCGGCCACCACGATGGCGTTGCCGGGGGCCGCCGCGTCGATGGCCGCCTGGATGGTGCCGTGCCAGGTGTCCAGGGTGACGTTGTGCACCGCAGTGCTCACCCGGTAGTTGGCCACGATGAAGCCATCGGCCCCGCTCACGTAGTTGGCCAGGGTGTCGCCGAAGATCCAGTTGTAGCCATAGGCCAGGTCGGTGCCCAGCTCGTCGGGGGCGCCGGTGCTCACGGCATTGAGCGGATTCTGGATGTAGGCCGGCGGCGGCGGCGCGATCACCAGGTCGCCGACGTCCTCGAAGGTCAGGGTGGTGGCGCCCGCCAGGACGTGGACCCAGCTGGTCCCCCCAGAGGCGCCGGGGGTCTCGTAGACCTTGCAGACCCTGGTCTTCAGTTCGTCCCAGCTGGCGATGGCCCAGCGGTCGGCGGCCCACTCCGGATCCGAGGGCTCGTTGCCGAGCACGGCGTAGTTCCCGGCGCCGTCGGTGACCCAGATGTTGAAGTACGGCCCGTACAGCGAGCCCGAGTTGAGCACGTCGTCGAGCCGGTCGATGTGCAGGGTCGCGATCTGCGAGACCTTGGCCCCGTTGATCAGGTTCGTGCCCAGGCCGGCCTTCTGGCCGCCCTCGGTGATGATGTACTCGAGGGCATCGGTGTCGTAGTCGCTGTTGTTCTGGATGACCGGCAGGTTGTTGGGCGCCGCCGTCGCGGCGCGGATGACGTAAGCCTGCCAACCCGGGTCGACGACCTGGGCCTGGGCCACGCCGGCGAACAAGGCCAGCAGCAGCAGACCGGGAATGAACTTCTTCATGGGTTCCTCCATCTGGTTTCGTCCCTGGGCGTCCTGCGCCCCGAAGACCTCATCGGTTTCAGATTCTCAGCGCTGACCGCCCGGGGCGGCCCGCGGCATGCGCCGCGGGCCGCCCGGACGGCATCCGTCCCTACTTCATCAGGGTCATCTTCCGGACCTGGCTGTACGGTCCGGCGTCGATCCGGCAGAAGTAGACGCCCGAGGCGGACCGGCGGCCGGCGTCGTCCTGGCCGTTCCAGAGCACCTCGTGCAGGCCCGGCCCCCGCACCTCGTCGACCAGGGTGGCGACCCGGCGGCCGTCCACCGCGTAGACCTGCAGCCGCACCGGCTGGGACTCCGGCAGCGAGAAGCTGATCTTGGTCAAGGGGTTGAACGGGTTCGGGTAGTTGGGGTGAAGCGCGAAGACCCGCGGCGTCAGGGTGCCGCTGGCCTGCTCCAGGCTGACCTCGAGCTTGCTGTTGTCGGTGGCGCGCGCGTCGATCAGCAGGTCGGCCGCCGCGATGGGGCCGTCCGCCCGGACCACCAGGAGGTCGCCGGTCCCGCGCAGCGGGTTGTCGACGCCCATCACCGCGACCGAGGCGTCCAGCCCGGTGCCCAGGTTGCGCAGGAAGGTCGGTTCACCCTGCTGGTCCAGCAGCGCACCGGCTTCGACCGCGAGGATCCCGGCGCCGGCGGTCACGCGCAGGCCCTTCAGGGACGGGCCGTCCTCCAGGCGCAGGCCGTAGAGGCCGTCGCCGTAGTCGACCCAGGCCAGGACCGCGCGGTCGGAGTCGGGCGCCTTGGCCTTGGCGGCCGAGACGACGCCGAAGTTCATGGAGAACACCATGAGGTCCTCGAAGTCCAGGCGGCTGTCCGTCAGGGGGATGCCCAGGCGGCTCCAGTCGTCGGTGGGGCCCACGTCCAGGACGCCCTTGGGGTCGCCGTGGGGCACCGGGTCGCCGAAGGAGGCGGCCAGGTAGTTGACATCGAAGGTGTTGACCAGGCCGTTGGGCGTGTAGTCATCGGCCGTGTTGCTGTAGACGTCGCCCAGCCAGTAGTTGGTGGCGCGGTCGTTGGCCGTCGCGCGGGGGCTGGCGTTGCCGACCTCGTCGACCGCGAAGACCTCGTAGGTGTAGACGCCGCGGCTCAGGTGGTCGGGCCAGGCCTGGGTCAGGCTGGTGGTCGTCACCGGGGCCAGGGGCACCCACGCGGGCAGCAGGACCGCGCTCAGGTAATTGACCGGCCGGGCCGGGATCACGTCCGTCCCCAGGTCGTCATACTCGGGGTAGGCCGAGCCGCCGCTGCCGTCGCCCCAGACCGCCACGAAGACCTCGTAGTGGTCCACGCCCACGCCGTCGTGGTCCCAGGTCACGTCGATCTTGTTGTGGCCGGGCGCCGCGGCGATGTTGGTGACCGCCGCCGGGGGCGTGCAATCCACGCTGACGGTCGCGCCGCTGGCCGCCGCCGCGATCTGGGCGTTGGCCGGGTCCCGCAGGGCGAAGCTCTCGATGACCACGTCCCCGGTGCCCTCGGCCGTGGTCTGGAAGTTGATGGTGAACAGGTCGAAGGTGCCCGGGCCGACCAAGGGGCTGCTGGGGTTGGCCACCGTCGAACCGGTGAAGGTCCAGGTCCCGTTCAGGTTGTCCTGGACGAAGAAGTACTTGTTGGTCGGACCGAACGGCTCCTCGTCCACGACCGCGTTGAAGAACAGCTGCGGCGGGACCCGCACGACCAGGTTGTAGAGGAAGAGGTCGGGCGTGGCCTCGTCGGCCGTGTACTGGAAGGTCAGGCTCAGGGGTGCGCCGCAGGCCAGGGGGCCGCTGACCGTGGGCACGACGCCCAGGACGGCCTGGCCGAGCCAGGGTTCGAAGGTGACGAAATCGCCCACGGGCGCGCCGGTGCCCGTCGGGTTCAGGGTCGCGTGGTAGGGGCCGCTGACCGAGCCCCAATCGTTGCCGATGGCGTCGACCCAGAGGGTGGTGTCGCCGCGGTGCTGCACGGCCAGGGGGCCGGAGAGCACCCCGCCGTCCAGGAACTGGTTGCCCCGCATGACGATGGTCGTGCCGTCGATGCCCGGGTCGGGCGCCTCGGGCATGCTCAGGTCCACGCCGTGCACGGGGAACGCGGTCCCCGGCACGTCGTTGAAGCTGAACACGTTGTCGGTGATGGCGACGTCGCGCGAGACGGCCGTGCCGTACCGTCCGCCCCACAGCTGCAGGCCGTAGCCGTAGTAGCCGGGGAACGGATGGATCCGCTCGATGGTGTTGCCGGCGATGGTGCCGCCGATCACGCCCACCTGGAACGGGGTGTACTGCAGGTCGTGGCACCAGTTGTCCAGGATCTGCACGTTGCCCAGCTGGCCCGCGTTCACGGTGCAGAACCCGACACCGGGCACGCCGCCGATGGTGCCGTCCAGCTCGTTGCCCTGGAAGACGCCGTCCACCAGGGGCGAGGCCGCCCAGAACAGGCTCTCGCCCACGACGTTGAAGCGGTTCCAGGAGATGTCCAGCCGGTCGTAGGGGCCGCCCGCGGTGTAGATGGTGTGGTCGCCCTGGTCCATGAACAGGTTGAAGTCGATGGTCAGGTCCACGTGGCTGCCGCCGCCGAACTGGATCACGCCCTGGGTGGTGGCCACCGCGGGGTTGTCGAAGATGCAGTTGGTCAGGTGGAAGCCGTCCGCGTCGGCGTAGGTGTCGACGATGCGCCCGCCCGCGCCGGTGAACATGAAGCCGTCGACGGTGATGCCGTCGGCGGCGGGGACGATCGCGTGGGTCGTGCTGAGGATCGTCTCGGGCCCGCGCGCGCCCACCGTCTCGGTGGGGTGGGTGCCCACGGCGGGATGGACGCCCGCGTTGGCGCCCAGCAGGGTCAGGCCCTTATTGAGGTTCAGGGACTCGGCGTAGGTGCCCGGCCCGACGACGATGGTGTCGCCCTCGCCGGCCAGGCCGATGACCTCGCCGATGGAGGTGTTGGTGCCCCAGGTCATGGGCACCGAGCCCAGGGGCAGCCCGTACCAGGGGCTGAAGGCCACCGGCCCGGTGACGGTCTCGGCCGCCTTGTCGGCGGCGGCGGCCGGCACCTCGGCCAACGGGGCGCTCTTGGGCAGGTCGAAGCCCGCCGGCGCGGTCAGCGGCGCGCCGGGGCGGGTGCCGCCGGACTTGGCGCCGACGATGGGCCCGCCCGCATCGCCCCAGTAGTTCAGGGGCGCGTCGATGGTCGCGGCAAAGAGGTTCGCGACCGCGCTGCCGGTGGTGTTGGTGAAGCTGCTGCCGGTGACCGAGAACCCGTGCACCGTGTTGGTGGCGTTGCCGGAAAGGTCGGCCGCCCAGATGCCGTCGATGGCCGTGCCGTCCACGACCAGGCCGGTGATCGTCACGTCCAGGTCGCCGTCGTCCCAGCCGGTGTAGACGCTGCCGCCCCAGGGGTCGATGCCGGTGCCCCAGACGTCGACCGCGTCGCCGGTGCTGCCGGTGATGGTGCAGCCGTCCATGACCAGGTTCAGGTCCGACCCCGTGCCGGACAGCTGGGTGCCGAAGCTCCACTCGTTGCCCGTCAGGGTCAGGTCCTGGAAGGTCAGGTTCACCGGCACCGGGTGGTCGTGCACCCAGCGCCAGTCGCTGTAGTTGACGCCCGACTGGCTGCCGGTGACGGAGTCGCCGGTCATGGTCACGTCGCCGCACTCGAACAGCAGGATGCCCGTGCCGGCCCAGCCCTCGCCCGTGTAGCCGACGCCGGTGACCGCGTTGCCGGCGGTCGTGCCGGTGGCGCCGTAGGAGAGCTGGATGCCGTTGCCGGCGATGTCCCCGGTGGGCTCGGCGCTCACCTGGTTGCGCTCGACGGTGAACACCATCTGCGGGCCCATGACCAGGATGCCGCCCTTCTGGAAGATGGGCACGGCATTGTCGCTGACGGTCACCGCGTAGGGGCCGCCCGCGGCGCCGTGGGTGAAGGCCAGGCTCACCACCTGCTGGGCGCCCGGGGCGGTCGGGTGGGTCACGTTGTCCACCGTGCAGTGGGTGACCGCGCCGGTGGCGCCGTGGAAGTGGATGCCGTAGAAGTTGTCCGGGCCGGTGTCGCGGCCGTCGACGGTCAGGCCGGTGATGGTGACCGCCGCGCCGACCACGCCGATGACGGGGTCGATGGTGCGCGAGGTGCCGGTCCAGCTGGTGATGGCGTAGGTGGTGCGGTCCAGCGGGTCGGGGGCCTCGACGACGGTCAGGCCCGCGCCGGCGCCGGTCAGGGTCAGGTCCTTGTCGATGAACAGCTGCTCGCGGTAGGTGCCCGCGGCGATGACGATCTCGTCGTCGGGCAGGGCGGCCGCGACGGCCGCGCCGATGGTCAGGTAGTCGCCGCCGCCGCCGGCGTCGACGGTGATGACGGCGGCCTGGGCCCAGCCGCAGCCGAGCACGACCGCGAGGATCGTCCCCAAAGCGATTGTCTTCATGATTCCCCCCTGGTTCTGGCATGGAGCGCGCCCGCAACGGATTGCATGGACGCGCGTTCGGGATGAATTAGGGATGAAGGGCCGGATCCCGGCCCGGGCGGACATAAAGCGCGCGGCGGACCACGGGGACCGCACACGGCAACGCCGGCCTCCGGCAGGGGCGGCACGGGCGAGGATCACGTCGGACAACGTGACGGGCAGGCGAGGCAATGGACGGTTCCCCCGATGCGAATCCCTCCGGATCCGGCCACGGGCCGCACCCGGTCGATGGTGCTATCGCTGGTGAGAACTCCGTTTCCCCCGACGATACGCTTCTTCGCCGCGATCGCGGCACCATAGGCGGCGGGACTCATGGCGGCCCCGCCTGGTCGTGAAATCGAGCCGGCCTGCGGATGTGAAGGCGTGGTGCGGCGGCTCTGGAGGGAGGATCCCAGATCCGCGACGGCGTGTCAAGAGGGTGGGGTTTTCGTCAGGATTGTTGTCTCAGAAGAGACAATCATTATCGTGATTGGGACGGCCGCCTAGGCGTTCTGCGGCGCCCAGCGCACCAGGGTCTCCCGCAGCCGGCGGGGATCGATGGGCTTGGTCAGGTAGTCGTCCATGCCCGCGTCGGTGCAGCGGCGGTGGTACTCGGCCATGGCGTGGGCCGTCAGGGCGACGATGGGCACGTGCCCGCCCGTGGCGGCCTCCCGCTCGCGGATGGCCGCGGTGGTGGCGAAGCCGTCCATCACCGGCATCTGCACGTCCATGAGGATCAGGTCGAAACGGGCGTCCTGCCACGCGGCCAGCACCTCGCGGCCGTCGCGCACGCGAGTCACGCGACCGTCCAGCTTCTCGATCAGCAGGGTCGCCACGCGGGCGTTCAGGTCGTTGTCCTCGGCCAGCAGCACGTGCAGGGCGCAGGCGCCCTGGCCGCCCACCACGGGGGGCTTCGGCGCGGCGGCGTCGGCGGTCCCGGCGGCGGGAATCACCGGCAAGAGGACGGTGAAGGTGCTGCCCCGGCCCGGCTCGCTCTCCAGGGTCAGGGCGCCCCCCATCAGCTCGACCATGCGGCGGGAGATGGACAGGCCCAGGCCGGTGCCGCCGAAGCGGCGGGTGGTCGAACCGTCGGCCTGCTGGAAGGGCAGAAAGACCAGGGCCTGCTTCTCGGGGGGGATGCCGGTGCCGGTGTCGCTGACGGCGATGCTCACCAGGGTGGCGCCGCCGGCGGCGGGTCCGGCGGTGACCGCCACGCCGACGCGGCCCCCCTCGGTGAACTTCACCGCGTTGCCCACCAGATTGTTCAGCACCTGCCACAGGCGGTGGGGATCGGTCAGGACGTGGCGCGGCACGCCGTCGGCGATCTCCAGCTCGAGGCGGTTGCGGCGGGCCTCGGCGGCCAGGCGCATGGTGCGCACGGCGCGGCCCACGGTCTCGTGCAGGTCGCAGGCCGTCTGCTCCACTTCCATGTGCCCGGCCTCGATCTTCGAGAAGTCGAGGATCTCGTTGATCACGTGCAGCAGCGCCCGGCCCGACTGGCGCACGTCCCGCACGAACTCCAGCTGCTCCGGGTCCAGCCGCGTATCGGCCAGCAGGTCGGTCATGCCGATGATGCCGTTGAGCGGCGTGCGGATCTCGTGGCTCATGTTGGCCAGGAACTCGCTCTTGGCCCGATTGGCGGCCTCGACCTCGCGGTTGGCCACGGCCAAGGCGTCGGCCCGGCCCTCCAGGGCCAGGCGGTCGTGCAGGCCCTGGCGGAACTCGTTGTGGAAGAAGCGGCCCAGGATCAGCATCTGCAGCCAGTAGACGACCACCAGCAGGCCCATGCTCACGTAGCCGCCCTCGCCGAAGGAGACGAAGGCCAGGGCCACCGGCAGCAGCAGCACGCTGACGAACCAGCGGAACAGGCGGATGCGCGGGGACAGGCTGCTGACCGAGCCGGCCGCGATGCCGGTGGTCGCCATCAGGCAGGCGATGGTGGTCCAGTCCAGGCCGTAGTGCACGGCCACGGCGGCCATGGCCAGGCCCCAGGTGGCGCCGATGGCGACCGCGAGCGTGGCGTTCTGCCGGCGCCACAGCCCCGGTGCGGCGGGGTAGACCCGGTCGAAGTGGCGGCACAGGCGCAGGCGCAGGAAGCCGGTGGCCAGCATCACCGCCACGAAGGCGGCGGCCAGGCCCGCCGCGTCGCGCCGCAGATCGGTCCAGGCGATCAGCAGCAGCGCCACGGGCACGTACATGAAGGCCACGCGCAGGGTACGCCGCGCCAGCTCGCGGTCGGCGCGGCGCTCGATGACGGGCGGAGTGGCGGCTGGGGCGTCGCTGGCCACGATGCGTCTCCGGCAGGTGTGGGCCGGGCGCCCGGCTGTCGGGGGCGTCCGGGATGACCACCGGGGTATCGGCCGGGCCAACTCTCCCTGTAGCTTGGAATTGCGGCGGCTCCGGTCCCGTCCTTGCATCGGGCGGCGCCGGGACCCACCTTTGCGGCATGAACGGCGATCTGCACAGCCACCCGCGCGCGCATCCGCACGCCATCTTCAGGGACTGGACGGCCGAGATGCTGGTCACCGAGCTTACCGACGACGACCGCAAGTGGGTCCAGGAGCGAACCGAACTGCTGTTCGGGGGCGATTTCGTGGTCTCCCGGGACGAGGTCCACGACCCCCACCGCCTGCCCGGCTACATCGCCACCGAAGGGCCCGAACGCATCGGCCTGGTGACCTACAACCTCACCGGCGAGGACTGCGAGATCGTTTCCATCGACTCCTTGTGCCAGTTCATGGGGGTCGGCACGCTGCTGCTGGAGAAGGTGGAGGAGGTGGCGCGGGCGGCGGGCTGCCGGCGTCTGTGGGCCATCACCACCAACGACAATCTGGACGCCCAGCGCTTCTTGCAGAAGCGGGGCTTCGTGCTGACCGCCGTGCGGCTGGGCAGCATGAGCAAGATCCGCCTGCTCAAGCCCAACGTGCCCAAGGTGGGGTACTACGGGATCCCGGTGCGCGACGAGATCGAACTGACCAAGCCGCTTTTTTCGCGCTAAGCGCTCCCGCTCCTTGCGATGCCGTCGGGATACTGTCCGGTGTCCGGCGTTTTTCTTGACCCAGGTCAATGATCAACCGGAATGGCGGCGATCCGGTGCTGTCCTTCCGGCCCGGATCGCGCTAGAATGGCCCCGGAGCGAACGTTGCGAGCACCCGGGTCCGCCCCGCCCCGGCAGGATCCTGACCTCGAGCCGATGGAGGCGATGATGACCGCACGCGAGAAGGTCGCCGCGCTGCGCAAGCTTATGCAGGCAAACAAGATCCAGGCCTACTACGTCCCCAGCGCCGACCCCCACCAGAGCGAGTACCTGCCCGAGGCCTGGAAGCTGCGGGAATGGCTGAGCGGGTTCACCGGTTCGGCGGGCGAACTGGTGGTGGGCACGCGCAAGGCGGGGCTGTGGACCGACGGGCGCTACTACCTGCAGGCGACGGGCGAGCTGGCCGGCTCGGGGATCGACCTGATGAGGACCGGCGAGCCCGCGACCCCCACCATGGAGCGGTGGGTGGCGGCCGAGCTCCGGCGCGGCCAGACCCTGGGCCTGGACCCCAGCACGGTCTCGGTGGCCGCGGCCCGGCGCTTCGAGGAGGCCCTGGCGCCGGCCGGCATCAAGGTCAGGTTCATCGCCCAGAACCTGGTGGCCAAGCTGTGGAGCGACCGCCCCGAGCAGAGCCTGGCGCCGGTGGTCACCCACTCGGTGCGCTTCGCCGGGGAGAGGGTCCGCGACAAGCTGGCCCGGGTGCGGGCCGAGATGGCCCAGGCCGGCTGCAAGGCCCACGTGGTCTGCGGCCTGGACCAGGTGGCCTGGCTGCTGAACATCCGCAGCCGCGACATCCTGTTCACCCCCGTGGTGACGGCCTACGCGGTGGTCACCGACCGGGCGGCCACCCTGTACGTGGATCCGCGCAAGATGATCCCGGCCACCGAGGCGGCGCTCAAGGGCCGCGCGGCGATCAAGGAGTACGGCGCGGTCTGGGACGACCTGAAGGCCCTGGGCAAGCGGCGGCTGACCGTGTGGATCGACCCCGCGGCCACCAACCGCCGCGTCGTGGACAGCCTCAAGGGCGCGCGCTTCCACCTCGCGGCCAGCCCCGTCACCGCCATGAAGGCCGTGAAGAACCCCGTGCAGATCAAGCACATCAAGGCCGCCCACGTGCGCGACGGCGTGGCCATGGTGAAGTTCCTGAAGTGGCTCGAGGGCGCGGTGCGCCGCGGCAAGCTGACGGAGATCGCCGCGGCGGACAAGCTGACCGCCTTCCGCGCCGCGGGCGAGAACTACCGCGACGACAGCTTCGCCACGATCAGCGGCTACGGGGCCAACGGCGCCATCATCCACTACAAGGCCGACCAGCGCAGCAACGCGAAGCTGAAGGCCGAGGGACTGTACCTGATCGACAGCGGCGGCCAGTACCCCGAGGGCACCACCGACATCACCCGCACCGTGGCCCTGGGCAAGCCCACCCGGCGCCAGATCGAGTGCTTCACCCGGGTGCTGATGGGCACCATCGACTGCACGCGGGTGCCCTTCCCCGCCGGCACCACCGGGCAGCGCCAGGAGATGTTCGCGCGCCGGGCGCTGTGGCTGATGGGCGAGGACTACGCCCACGGCACCGGCCACGGCGTGGGCCAGTACCTGGGGGTGCACGAGGGGCCGCACAGCCTGAAGAACATCGTCACCCCGCCCCTGGTGGAGGGCAACCTGCTGTCGATCGAGCCCGGGCACTACGAGGCGGGCGGGTTCGGGATCCGCATCGAGAACCTGGCCTTCGTGGCGCGGGACCGGAAGAACTCGACCAAGGACCGGACCTGGCTCACCTTCGACACCGTGACCCTGTGCCCCATCGACACGCGCCTGGTGGACAGGAAGCTGATGGACCCGGAGCAGGTGGCCTGGCTGAACGCCTACCACAAGCGGGTGTACGAGAAGCTGGCCGACCGTCTGGATCCGGCCCACCGCAAGTGGCTCAAGACGAAGACGAAGGCGATCTAGGCAGGACGCCGGAACAACGGGGCCCGGCCTGGCGGCCGGGCCCCCTGCGTCGAACCCGGGGCGGTACGGGGTCCGCCCGGCCGCGCCGGGCCTACTTCAGCAGCACCATGCGCTGCATCCCCTCGAAGTCCCCTGCCTTCAGCTTGTAGAAATAGACGCCCGAGGGCACCCGCGCGCCGCGGTCGTCGCGGCCGTCCCAGGTCACGCCGTGGTCGCCGGCGTCGAGGTTGCCCGCCACCAGGCGCCGCACGTGCTGCCCGCGCACGTTGAACACCTTCAGCTCCGCCGGGCCGGCCTGGGCCAGCGTGAAGCGGATCTCGGTGCTGGGATTGAACGGATTCGGCGCGTTCTGCCGCAGGACCGACCGGCCGCCGGCGTAGGGCACCGGCGCCGGCGCACCGAAGAACCAGCCGAGGTCGCGGAACAGCGCCAGGGTCAGGTCGACGCCGTCGTGGGCCAGGTCGCTGTTGATGGCGGGCTCCATCAGCAGGTTCGGCAACGCGCTCACGTCGAAGTGCGACACCGACGAGCCCTGCTGCAGCGGGTTGGGCGTGTAGACCAGGGGACGGCCCGCCGGGTCCATGCCCGCGCGGAGGGTGGCGCTCTGCTGCAGGGAAACGTACAGCCCGTCCGCCAGGGCGGATCTCAGCAGGACGCCGTCGGCCTGGCTCACCATCACCGACGGGATGGTGATCGTGGCGCTGCTGCCGCCCATCGCCGCCGCCGGGCCGGCCACGTTGTTGACCACGATGACGCCGACGGCCCCGGCGTCCTGCGCGGCCTGCACCTTGACGGTGAACGCGCAGCTACCGCGGTCGACCAGCGCGATGTTGCCGGCCAGGGCGATGCCGTTGAGCAGGGCGTCGCAGGCGTCGGCGGCCGGGTCCACGCTGTCGACGGCCTCGACCACGTAGCCGCTGACGGGGTTCGCGGCGACCGGCGGGCCGAACGACGCATCCCCCACCATGTAGGAGCCCGCCACGGCGGCCGGTGCCGTGACCAGCAGTTCCGAGGCGAAGGCGAGCAGGTCAGCGGCCGCCGTCACCGTGTGCGGGCCGTCGAACCCGACGTTCCGGGGATTGATCGCCGACGCCGCCCGCTGGCCGCTGGTCAGGGCAGGCCAGTGCAGGCCGACGGTGTTGTCGTACAGGAAGTTGGAATAGACGTCCTCCAGCCCGCCGTAGAGCGCGCCCGTCGAGCTGTTGACCAGGCTGATGAAGCCCAGTCCGTGGCCGAATTCGTGCAGCAGCACGACCACCAGGTCGATGTCGTTGCCGTTGTCGCCGTCCAGCCCGTAGTACCAGTCCGAGCCGGTCAGGCAGGCGGCGTCGTCGATGCTCACGTTGAAGCGGGCGATGATGTCGTCGGCGGCCGAATTGGCCGCGCCCGGGGCCAGGTCGACGCCCGCGATCTTGTTGGCCAGCGCCACCGGATACCAGGTGGCCGGCAGCGGCGCGGAGGGGAAATCGGCGAACACCTGGCGCGGGCCGGCGGAACCGAGCACGGCCGTCGTTTCCGTGCACGTCAGCGGATCGAACGACGCGGTGACCCTGATCTCGACATCGCTGGGCAGCAGGGCGCCCCACACGTCGGCCGCGAACTGGAAGGCGATCAGCCGCTGCTGGCCGCGCGTGGCGCCGGTGTTGCCGCCGACGGGTGCCGTCGGCGTGGGATCGTTGAAGCCTTCGCCGGGGCCGTCGGCGTTGACGATGGCGATGGTTGCTGCCGCGGCGGGCAGCGCGGCGCCCAGCCAAAGGAGGCCGGCCAGGGCCAGGGTCGTCTGCAGTTGGTTCTTCACGTCAGCGCACCTCCAGGGCGGTGGGGACGGGCGCGGGCGCGAAGAAGGCGTCGTACTCGGCGCGGCTGCTGACGCAGCCGAAGATCAGGCCGCCGTCGGGCCCGATCCGGACCACGATGGTCGACGTGATGCTGTCGTCCAGCACGGTGGACACCATGCCGTCGGCGTGCCCGGTGACCGCGACGGCGGCTTTATCGTGCAGGGGGAACGGGTTGGCGTCCGCTTGGGCCGCCAGGTCCTCGGGGGTGGCCCCGGCCGGAGCGGCCGCGGCCGCGGGTCCGTTCGCGGGGGCAGGTTCCGCGGCGGCGGCGGCGCCGGCCAGGATCAGGCTCAGTCCCAACAGGGCGCAGAAGCGGGTCCGGTTCTTCATTCTTGTTTCATGCTCCCGGGCAAGAGGATCAGTTCGACGTCCGGCGGGGGCGGCGAAAGGGGATAATTTTGATCGATTATAATACATCCTGCCACACGACGCAACAGGGCCCAAAATGCGCCGCTCGCGCGGACTGGGCCCCGCCTCCTCAGAACAGCACGGCCACCGCCACCTTGCTCTCGGGGATGTCGCCCAAGCCGAACCGGTACTCCACGTTGTAGCGCCGGTTGGACTGCATGGGGATGTTCAGGCCCACGGACAGGCTCAGGCCCAGTTCCGTGCCCGGGGACAGCACGAGGGTGGGGCCGGCGGCGCCGTAGAACCTGAGGCCCGTGTCCGGCAGGGGCAGCAGGTACCAGCGCAGGTCCACGTTTGCCGTGGTGGTGCCCGAATCGCCGAGCCTGAAGTCCAGGCCCGGGACCAGGTTGGCCTCGCCCAGCACGGGGCCCAGCTCGCCCTGGGCGCCGAGGAAGAAGTCGTCGCCGTCCTCCAGGCCGAGCCGGGGGCCGAAGCCGCCGGCGGCGGCCGGCAGGGAGGCCAAAAGGATGAGGCCGGCGGCCAGCAGCAGCGGGAGGGGGCACACACGCGGCGAACAGTCGGTCATGGCGGGCTCCTGGGCGGATGACGGGCTGGCGCAGGCGCGTCCGGGGTGCATGCGACGAGACTACCCGTGATCGCGGGCGGCGGCAAGGCGGGAGCAGGGGCCCTGTCGGCGCGGCCGGCCCGCCGCCCTAACGCGCGTACCGCCCCCGCCCGGCCGGCGCGTCGAGCACGCCGTCGTCCAGGACCAGTTCGCCCCGCGACCATACCTTCATGGGCGCGCCCACGGTGTCCTGCCCCTCCCAGATGGAGTGGTCGCAGCGGCTGTGCCCCCCGGTGGCACTGATGGTGCGGCGGGCGAAGGGATCCCACAGCACCAGGTCCGCGTCGGCACCGGGCCGCAGGCTGCCCTTGCGGGGCCAGAGGCCGAAGATGCGCGCCGGGTTCTCCGCCACCAGGCGCACCCAGGCGGCGGGATCGATCAGCTCCGCGTGCACGCCGTGGGTCCACAGCAGGGCCAGGCGCTGCTCGACGCCCGCCGCGCCGCCGGGGATGCGGGTGAAATCGTCGCGGCCCCGGTTCTTCCCGGCCAGGTCGAAGGCGCAGTGGTCGGTCGCGACGACATCGAAGGCGCCGCGGCCCAGGAGCCGGCGCAGGGCGTCGGCCTGGCAGGACGGGCGCAGGGGCGGGCTCATGACGCAGGCGGCGGCGTGCTCCCAGGCGCCGCCGTACACGGTCTCGTCCAGCAGCAGGTACTGGGGGCAGGTCTCGGCGAAGACCGTGCGGCCGTCGGCGCGGGCCTCGGCGACCGCGCCCATGGCGGCGCCCGTGGAGACGTGGACGATGTAGGGCCGGCAGCCGGCGCGGGCGGCCAGGTCCAGGGC